>JAFGGR010000069.1 GCA_016930475.1 Clostridiales bacterium
ATTGCAGGAAGAAACGTTCGGTCCTCTTGCGTAAGGCATATCAACGGATCCCTGCGACGACGCGAAAAGCAATCGAAGAATTCACCGATGAGCGTGAATGGGTGCAAGATTTGGCACTCTTTCTTATGCTTCGCGCGATGAACGGAGGAAGCCCGTGGTGGGAATGGAAAGACGAGGACTTACGCCGTCATGACCCCTATTCGCTGGCCGCTATCCGCGATCGGTACCGCGAGGAATATCTATTCTATGCCTTTGTCCAGTATCTCTTTTTCACTCAATGGAGCGCTCTGAAGACACAGATCAATGCTCTTGGTATCAGCGTCATCGGGGACATTCCGATTTATGTTTCCAGAGATTCCGTTGATGTCTGGGCCCATCGTCCGTTGTTTCAAATCGACGAGCGGTTGAATTTTCTTAATGTCGCCGGAGTTCCGCCGGATTATTTTTCGGAAAAGGGACAGTTATGGGGGAATCCGTTATACAATTGGGCGGCGCACGCAGATGAGGATTACCGGTGGTGGAGAAGCAGACTTTCAAATAATTTCGGATTATATGACCTTTTAAGGATCGATCATTTTCGGGGTTTCAGCTCATACTGGAGCGTCGAATCCGACCGAAAGGATGCGATCGTCGGCACATGGGAGAAAGGTCCGGGACAGGCCTTTTTCGACCGGTTGCAGTTGGACTTTCCGGAAGCGCCGATTTTCGCGGAGGATTTGGGCGAGGCGACCGAGGATTTGCAGAATTTTCTGGATTCGACCGGCTTTCCCGGGATGCGGGTTTTTCAGTTTGGGTTTGACGATGAAGAAGACAATAAACATCGACCGCATAACTATTCGCGATCCTGCGTCGCCTATTCCGGAACGCACGACAACGATACTTCCCTCGGATGGTATTCCGGTCTTCCGGAGGATAGTGTGCAGACATTAAGAGCCTATTGCGGGTTGGATCTGCGCGAGACGGAGCCGGATAAACCGGAGGCGATCTGCAAGGGGATCATTCGATCCGTGATGCAATCGCACGCGGATCTGGTCATTTTCCCGGTTCAGGATATCCTCTATATGGACTCGTCCCGGAGAATGAATGTTCCGGGAACGCAGACAGGCAACTGGGGCGTTCGCTTTCTGCGAGAGGAGCTTGCCCGTGCCGACCTGAAATGGCTTATGAGAATGAATCGGCTTACCGGCCGAATCTGAGGAGGGCGAAATGGGCGGATACATTCTTGCGATCGATCAGGGAACGACCAGTTCCAGATGTATGATATTTGACGACAAAGGACAATCCATCGGTTCCGGGAATGCATCCTTCAAGCAATACTATCCGCAGCCGGGCTGGGTCGAGCACGACCCCGAGGACATATTCGCGTCTGTCATTACCTCAATGAATCAGGCTCTCGACCGCAGTGGTATGGATTCGACCTCGATCGCCGCGATCGGAATCACCAACCAGAGAGAAACGACGGTGATCTGGGATCGCCTGACAGGACTCCCGATATATAACGCCATTGTCTGGCAATGCCGAAGAACCGCTTCAATCTGTGAGGAATGGAAGAACAACGGATGGGAGCCGGAGGTTCGTGAAAGGACCGGACTGGTCATCGACGCTTATTTTTCTGCCGGAAAGATCAAGTGGATCCTCGAAAATGTCCCCGGCGCCCGGGCGAAGGCTGAAGCGGGCAATTTATTGTTCGGCACCGTTGATTCATGGTTAGTGTACAAGCTGACCGGCGGGCAGTCGCATGTAACGGATTATTCCAATGCATCCAGAACGATGATTTTCAATACCGATAAACTCTCTTGGGATCACGAGCTGTGCCGGCGATTCGGTATCCCCGTTAAGCTTTTACCGAAGGCGCTTCCGTCGTGTTCGGAGTTCGGATCGGTCGCGTCGGGCATTCCCGGTTTGGAGCGGCTTACGGGTGTCCGGATCACCGGGATCGCCGGGGATCAGCCGGCGGCGCTTTTCGGGCAAATGTGCCTGAGCGAGGGCGATGTGAAGAATACTTACGGGACAGGTTGCTTTACGCTGATGAACACGGGGGGAAAACGAATCATTTCTTCCGGAGGACTTTTGACATCGGCCGCTTGGTCCTATGACGGTAAAACAGTCTATGCCCTGGAGGGAAGTGTTTTTCATGCGGGTTCGATCATCTCCTGGCTCAAGGACGAGATGAAGCTGATTTCAACACCTCGGGAGTGCGATGAGTTGGCAGAAAGCGTAGAGAACAGCGGTGGGGTTTTCCTGGTTCCGGCATTTTCCGGCCTGGGTGCCCCGTACTGGGATATGTATGCGCGAGGATGTCTGATCGGACTGACGCGCGGGAGCAACAGAGCGCATATTGCCCGCGCCGCCATCGAATCGATCGCATATCAAGTCTATGATTTGGTTGAGCTGATGAAGAGGGATTCCGGCTATGAGATCCGGACACTCAAGGCAGACGGCGGAGTCAGCGTCAGCAACCTTTTGATGCAGATGCAGGCGGATCTTATCGGCGTTCCGGTTCATCGATCGCGAGAAAAAGAGACGACTTCTTTAGGTGCCGCGCTTCTTGCCGGATTGACGGCAGAGGTTTGGGGCGGACTGGAAGAGGTCTCTGCGCTATATGCCAGCGATCGCGTGTTTTCGCCGGCCGCTCCGAAAGCTTTTCGAGAGGAACGGATCGGCCTTTGGAAGAAGGCTGTTTCTCGGGCTTCCTCGTGGGAAGAACCGACCACCCGGTGATTCAGCCGAGCGTTCCTTTGGATTTTTCCGGAAGATAGATCTCACAGGAACACTCGTCCGGATGATCCCAGACAAAAATATTCCTGCCGTGATATTTTCGCGTGATCCAGAGGCTGACCCAATCACCGCCGGTCGAAAAAATCATGATCAGCGTGATCAGAAACGAAAAAGGATCCTTGAGCAGGACCGACACGATCCCCAACGGAACAATGAGAAGGAAAAAAGGCGCGATCATCGAAAGACGATATGCGCCTAAGGGTAGAGCTTCAATGCTGTATGCGTAGGGGGTCAGCATTCGCGTGCCGATTGTGATGCTTTTTCTTCCTTCTTTTGAAAAAATCAGAAAGAAAAGCAGATGGATCAGCTCGTGCATGAAAATCAATATGAGAAGAGCCGAAAAAAATGCGATGAAATACAGAGGAATCAAAACAGTCCGGTCGGAAAGAGAGGATGGGATGTCGACGCGCGAAACGGCAGAGAAGGATAGGGCGTACAAAATGATATAAAGCACAGCAAGCGGAACGGGCATCAAAAAGCCCAAAATATTCGCACGAAAAGCGGAAAGCGAATGCTCTTTCAACTGATAACCGCCTTTTGTAAGGGTCTCCCGGATCATAGCACGCATCCTCATATTTTTTCGATAATTATAACTGAAAAAAATAATCCTAGATACCTTGACAGACACAGTATAACGAGATAAAATCTATAACGAGAATAGACTTACACGAAAGGAGAAGGTACTATGTCAATCACCTCAGACCTGCTTCGTGGTCACACCGACACCATTATCCTGAAGCACCTCCTGAAAAATGACAGCTACGGATACGAAATCAATAAGTCGATCCAAGAGAAGACACAAGGCCGATACGAGTTAAAAGAAGCGACCTTATACTCAGCTTTTCGAAGACTTGAGGAGACCGGACTCATTTCATCCTACTGGGGGGACGAGACGACAGGGGCACGCAGACGCTACTACACGATCACCGGATCCGGAAAGAGCGTTTACAGCAAGAATCTAACGGACTGGAACGAAGCCAAAGAGATCATTGACGAGTTGATCAAGGAGGAGTGCAAATGAACGAGCGAATAAAGGCGCATATCGAGGGGCTTTTCCAGTCCGCGCCGAGAACCAAGAAGATCATTGAGTTAAAAGAAGAAATCATGTCGAACTGCAACTGCAAATACGAGGACCTGATCGCAGGAGGAGCGACTTCGGACGAGGCGTTCAAAACAGTGATCGCCGGTATCGGTGACGTCTCTGAGCTGATCTCCCAACTGGAGACCGGTGTCTCGCCCGACGCGCATCTGGTCGAACAAGGGAAAAAGAGAAGCGCGCTTCTCGTTTCGTTGGCCGTAGGGTTGTTTATCCTCTCGCCGTCGTGGTTCATCGTCTTTTCATGGCTGGGGTTGAGCTATGAACTGGCTTTGTTTTTGATGTTTGTATGTATCGCAGGCGGTGTCGGTCTGCTGATTTATAATTCGATGACCAAGGTTGAGTACAACAAAACGGATGAAACGATGGTCGAGGAATTTAGGGAATGGAAGGTTCAAAAGGATCAGAAGAACAGTCTCAGAAGCAATATTTCCGCTATCTTATGGCCAAGCATCCTGATTGCTTATTTCTTGATCAGCTTTCTGACGCAAGCCTGGTATATCACATGGGTCCTCTTTATCGCCGGAGTCATGATCGAAGGAATCATAAGCGTCATATTTGACCTAAGGAAGGATAAGTAAATGAAAACATTGAAAATTATCTTATTGATCGTCCTGATACTGGGAGTGGTTGCAATCACAAGCATACTGATCGCAACTTTGTTCGGAGGCCTCTCGATTTCTTTCCCATATTCTGTACCTGCGATTGTTATATCGGACGAGCAGTTTGAAGCGGACGGGATCGAAACGATCGAGATCGACCTGGCCTCCGCGGATGTCGTCTTACGAAAATCGGAGGACGAGAGTTTTCGAGTCGTTTTCAGCGGTCCGAATTCGGAAAAAGAGGACCCTACGATCACGGCAGTCGGGGAATCCGACAAAATCGTCATCCAACAAAGGAGTCAAGTGATGTCGATATTCGGCATGGGGCACCGAGTCGTCACCATCTACATTCCGGAAGGTTTTTCGGGAACGATCGATCATCAATGCGCATCGGGGGATATGGAAGTGACCGAAGATTTTTCCTTCGGTGAATTCTCTTACCGGGTTGCGTCCGGTGATATGAGATGCAAAAATCTGGTCGCCGATAAAATATCGATCGATACCTCATCCGGGGACCTTCTCTGTGGGACGGTCGAAGCCGTTGAATTTAACATAAAGACCGCTTCCGGAGACATGAGCATCGAAAAATTGATCGGGAACGGAAGCGTGAAAATGATTTCCGGGGACATCCGGATCGACGATTACAGTGCCGGCGGATTGATCAGCTCCAGCTCGGGGGGCATCAGTATGTCACTTCGGGAAATGACATCGGATCTGACGATCAAAGCGATTTCCGGTGATATTGACATGACCGTGGGACAGGACTTTTCCGCTCAACTGGATATTTCGGTGACAAGCGGAGACATTTCCGTCGGGACGCCCCTCGACGATGCGCATGTCGGAAAGCGTACGACGACGGGTATGATCGGAGAAAACCCGGAATATCTTTTGAAGATAGAGACGACTTCCGGAGATGTTCGCTTCGACGGTTGATCGAAACGATCGTAATAATTCAAACTGCCCGTAGTGACGGCCGAATCCTATCGCACCGGATCATTCATCCGATCGAAAAGATATCCGACCCGAACTACGGGCTTTTTATCGAAAAACGGTTCTGAGTTATGGTCTTCTGCGGCGAAATTGGGAAGGATGAGGCATGACCAGTCGAACTCTCCGGAGCGCCTCCGAGACCGGAAAACGGATCGGCACCGGTTTGCGGTTCTCCCGGTTCACGTATTCACGGTCGATGGTCGCGTTATACGCCACAAGGACGCGTTCCGCGAAGGTGCCGGCAGAGTACTCCTGAACGGAGATCAGGGCGTTTTTCGAAAAGTGATCCAAAGTTGACTCTCCGGTCAGAAGTTCATCCACTATGCCGGGTATCGCGTCACATTCGCGAAAAAGTCTGGAGTTGAAACCGTTTCTGAGAAGACTGCTTATGCTGTCGTCCTGTCTGGCCACCACCGGAAGTCCGGAAGCCATCGCTTCATAGTAGGTCAGTCCCTGGGTCTCCGTAACGGAACAAGAAATGAAAATGTCTCCGATCCGGTAATATTTGGCAATTTCGCTGTACGGTGCGGCACCCGAAAATATAACTCGATCCGATACTCCGAGCGAAGCGGTAAGCGCTTTCAGAGCCGATAAAGCCGGCCCGGTCCCGACAACGAGCAGACGAACTTCCGGGTGGCGGGAGGAAATTTGGGGCATCGTCCTAATGATCATGTCCAAACTCTTTTCCTTTGCGACACGACCCAGGCTCAGCAGTACTTTGTGATCGGGAAGAATACCCAATGATCTTTTGAGGTCGGTTATTTCCTCCTCGTCGTAACGGGAACGGCGAAACGGCTCGAGATCGATCCCGGTCGGGATCACGTAAATCGGGCGTTTCACGCCGTAAGAGTGAAGCGATTTTTCCACCTTGCCGGTCGGGACGATGATCGAATCTGCCATATTGCAGAATAACCGACTGAAGACCTGTGCCATCTTGGGTGTCGCCAGATACCCCCTGGCGATATAGTGCGTATAATCCTCGAGCATCGTGTGGTAGGTGTGAATGACCGGTAAGCGTAGGTAATGGGATGCGTTCATACCCACAAAACCCATGAAAAACTCCGTCTGCGTGTGAATTATATCGATCCTGAGCTCGCGCATCAGCCGGATAACACGCGCAGAAAAAGGAGCGGTCGCCCGATGCGGCTTGATGAAAAAAATCGGTATACTCGGAAAGCGGTACACGGCGGAATCGTCCTTCAACTTCGCCATCATTTCCTTCGGCTCCGAGACGGTGAAGATATAAACCTTGTGACCGAAATTTCTTAAGGACTCAGCAAGTGTATAGATCGACGACGTAACGCCGTTAATATCCGGGAAATAGGTGTCGGTAACGATCGCAATGTTCATTCGTTCGCATTCCTCCAAAACGTTTCATGCTACAACAGTATAATACGAATTCTTTAAATTGTCTTATTCTCTTGTCTCCCCGGAAAACCTGATCTTCGATCAAGAATGCTTCAGGTAGAAGACTGCCAACTGCGTTCGGCTCTTCAAATTCAGTTTATCGAGCATTGCGCTGACCAGATTCCGGACGGTTCCCTCTCCGATGTATAGTTTCTCGGAAATCTCCTTGTTGCTCATGCCTTCGCCCAGCAATCTCAGAATATCCAGCTCCTTTTCGGTCAATTCGGAAAAGGCGTCGGAATCCGGTTTGTCCGGAGTCCTCGACATCAGCGGGATCCTTGATACGATCTCTTCACCGAACACGCTCTGCCCGGTCATGACTGCCTTCAGCGCAGGTGCGATCGAGTCGAAATCCTGTTTAAGAAGGTAACCGCGTGCGCCGATCCGCAGCGCGTGGATGATGTATTCGTCGTCCGAAAAGGTGGTCAGGAAAAGAACCCGGGCGTCCGGAAACTCGCCGAGGACCGCTTCGCCGGCCGTAAGACCGGATACGTTCTTCATGCGGATGTCCAGAAGCAGGATATCGGGCTTGTGGGTCCGATAAAGCGCCAAAGCCTCGCAACCGTCGCGTCCGACGGCGTCGACGGTGATCTCGGGGTCCGACTCGAGTATGGTTTTTAACGCGGACGAAACGAGCGGGTCGTCGTCAATAATGATGATTTTCATGCTTGCTCCTTTGGTACGGACAGGAAGACCTCAAAGCCGCCTTGTTTTCGAAAAACGACATTTCCTTTCAGATTTTCCACTCTCTTTTCGATCCCCAGAAGCCCCATGCCCCGGCTTTTCTCAAGATCTCCGACGGAGCTTCCGATGACGCTTCCGTTGTCGCGTACGGACAACTGATAGAGTGCGGGATGCTCCCTCAAAGAAACAATGGCCTCCGTCGCGTCGGAGTGACGCGCGATGTTGGACAGGCTCTCCTTGATGACTGCGATAAATGTATTGCGAATCGGCCGGTCGGGAACCGTATCCAAGTTATAAAGAAGTTTTACCGGGCAGAACGAGAAATTGCGAATGATTGTCTGAACCGATGTGTAAAGGTCCTCGGATTCCTCATAAAGGTCATGAATACTCGAACGGACCTGATTCATTCCGTCGGAGAGTGAATTTTTGAGGTCGGTGAGCGGCGCTTTCATCGATTCGTCGGTACAGGTCGTGATCAGGGCTCCGGTCTGGAGTAAGGCGCTTGTAAGGACATGCCCGATGCTATCGTGCATCTCTCGGGCGATGCGGTTTCTTTCCTCCAAGGTGGCGGAGTGAACCTCAAAGTCTTTACGTTCCATGAGCTCCTGATTGGCTTTTTCCAGTGCAAGCTGTTTCTCGGCGTTCAGATCGCGGAGCGCGTTATTGTCCCGAATGCGCTTCTCTGCCGTCGAGGTGGCGATCGAAAGATATGCAGACAATAGAAAAAGGGTCGGCATCGCGACGATCCATACGGGATAATTCGTCAAATGGATAATGAACGGAACGGCCGATAGAACAGATAACCAGCGGTAACGGCCTTCAAACAATCCGTAAGTGATGAGCGGAAGGAAGAAGAACGCTTCCGACAGGAAGAGACTTCCAATGATCGAGAGGATAAAAAGGATCAGAGAGGCGCGTTCCGATTCGAGATAAAAATCGATTGCAGCCAGTGTTACCGCCACCAATATATATACGGACGAATACTCACCGACATGATTTGTCAGCAAGATCGTAGAACAAAACAATAATAGAAGAAGCCGGTCGATCAAATTATTCATTATCGCGAAAATACCTCATGCGGAATGAGTACTTGTTTCTAATCATTTTATCATGCGTACGGGCGAAAAAAATGACATTTGTCACGGTCGGATTCGGACAGATGTCACTTATATCGGAAAAAGGGAACTTCTATAATGACCTCATGATAAGCGATACAAGGGGGAAAGGCTTCCCCCGAAGGAGGAAATATGGTCGTTAAGGTATCCAATCTGGTAAAAAGGTACGGGGATTTGATCGCGCTCGATCATCTGGATTTAGAAGTTCGAGAGGGCGAAATATTTGGCTTGCTCGGTCCGAACGGATCGGGCAAGACTACGGCGATCAACTGCATCCTCTCGCTTCTGTCGTTCGACAAGGGAGACATCGAGGTTTTCGGCGAAAAGATGACGCCGTCGTCGTATCACCTGAAGAGGGACATCGGTATCGTCATGCAAAATGTCGCGGTCGTTGAAGAACTGACGGTCGTCGAGAACATCGATTTTTTCTGCGGCCTATATGTCTCCGACAAGGACGAACGCAAAAAACTCGTCAACGAGGCGATCGAATTCGTCGGCTTGTCCGATTTTCGTAAATTCTACCCCAAGAAACTGAGCGGCGGACTTCTTCGCCGCTTAAACATCGCCTGTGGTATCGCGCACAAGCCCAAGCTCATCATTTTGGACGAGCCGACGGTCGCCGTCGACCCGCAGAGCCGGAACAGTATTTTGGAAGGGATCGTTCGTCTGAATAAGGAAGGCGCGACCGTGATCTATACGTCTCACTACATGGAAGAGGTCGAGCAGATCTGCTCGCGGATCTGCATCCTGGATAAGGGGAAGATCATCGCGCAGGGCACGAAGGAAGAACTCAAGGGCATGATCCGGATCGGCGAAAAAATCACAGTGGAGTTCTTGTCCGGTCGCCCCGAGGACGCCGTAGAATGGGTCGGCGCAATGCCGCACGTCGCCTCGGTGGAGTGTAAGGAGAATCGTTTACTGATAAAGACCGAGGTCGGTAAGAACGGGCTCGGAGAGATCCTTGCACAGCTGAAGAAGCGCGATATCCAAACCGGGCTGATCTATTGCGAACTGCCGACGTTAAACGACGTGTTCCTGGAAATCACCGGCAAAGAACTTCGGGACCTATAGGGGGGAATGGAAATGTTTTGGAATATTTTCGGGTATCGTATGAAATCAAATGTCCGGGATTTCTCGACACTTTTCTGGACGCTCGCTTTTCCGCTGTTTCTCGCGACTTTTTTCGGACTCGTGTTTCCGAATATCACCAGCAGTACCGTTACCTTCGAGACCGTGAACGTCGGATTCTATGAGAATTCGGCTTATGGCGGGGATCCCTACCTCTTGGAGAGCCTTAAATCGGCCAAGCAGTCTGAAGGTATCGATTTGTTCCATGTTACTGTGTTTGAGTCAATAGAGGCTTCCGAGGAAGCGCTTAACAACCAGGAAATCAGCGGATATGCGGAGGTTGCCGAAGAGGTCGTTCTTCATATGCAGGGCTCCGGGTTCAACCAGACGATCATTAAGAGTTTCTTCGACCAGTATGCGCAAATCAGTTCCGCCATCCGGGATGTAGCAAGAGATAATCCTGCTGCTTTGGAGGAAGTCTCGGCACTTTTCGAAAAAGAAGTCAATTACACCACATCAACATTCGCCGGTCGGGACAAGCCAGACTCGATTCTGGTATATTTTTACAGTTTGATTGCGATGACCTGTTTGTATGGAGCATTCCAAGGACAAAAAGAAATCATGAACATCCAGGCCAATCAGTCTCAGCTTGCCGCCCGTCAGAATGTTTCTCCGGTACCGAAGCTCAAGCTCTTCGGCAGCTCGATTCTGTCGGTCACGCTGGTGCAGTACCTGTCGATACTGATTCTGCTTGCGTATCTGGTATTTGTCCTGCGGATCAATATCGGAGACCGGATCGGGATGATTTTGGCAGCTGCCTTTGCCGGGTGCTGTCTCGGCATATCCTTCGGGGCACTGGTCGGCGCCGTAGTCAAGGCAGGAGAAGGGATAAAAGTCGCGATCATCATCAGCTTCAGCATGATCCTGTCGTTTTTATCGGGCATGATGCAGTCATCCGTGAAGGTCGCTATCGAAAAGGCGGTTCCGGTATTCAAATATGCCCTCCCCGGTAATCTGATCGCGAACACATTCTATGCGATCTACTACTTTAATAGTAACGAGCGCTTCTATTTCGGAATGGCGCTGATGATCGGTATCAGCATCTTCTTCTATACGATCGTAATTTTGGTTCTGAGGAGGCAGAAATATGCAAGTATTTAAAGTGATCATCAAAACGATTCGCAAAAACCTCCATGTTCTGAGCATCTATTTAGTCGTCTTTGTCTTCTTTTTAATATTGATGTCCAGCCTGCAAACTTCCGAGGGGAGCACCACGTTTTCGGAAGTGAAGAGAAGCGTGATGATCATCAACAAGGACAGCGGTAACGTCATCGCCGATGCGTTTGCCGACTTCATGAAAAAGTCGAGTATTCCCATCGCGCCGGTAGAGACCGAGGAGGAGATGTTAGACGCGCTTTTTAACGAGGAAGCGGATTACATTCTTGTTATCCCGGAAGGTTTTTCAAAGGATTTTCTCTCCGGTAGTCACACGGTTCAACTGGAACAGCAGTCGGTCGCCGGCTCCAGAGGTGCGGTCTGGACGGATATGAAGATTCGCAAATATCTGGATCTGCTTCGACTGTATACCGAACTGTCAGATGTTGATGCAAATGACACCGAAGCGATCGCCAAGTTATCCGCCCAGGTTGAAACTCAAATGAACAAGGAAACGAAAGTCGTCTATCCGACAGGTGTACAAAAAGAAAAAGAATCCTCCGTGCCGTATTTCTCCAAGTTTATGGCATACTCGCTTATGGCGATAACCATCCTCGGAGTCGGTACGATCCTGAAACTTTTTACCGGCCGCGATTTTAAAAATCGCTTGCGCTGCTCACCGGAGAAGACGTCGAGCGTCAACCTGCAACTGGTCCTCGGGAATCTGTGCTTCGCATTCACGGCATGGGCTGTGATGACTCTGGTATGCCTGTCATTTGGTTTGAAAGACGGACTTAAGCTCTGGGTATGGGTTCTTGTCTTGAATTCCCTTGTTTTCATGATCACAACACTGTGCATGAGCGTGGTCATCGGGTTGGTGGTGAAAAACGAAAACGTGCGCACCTTCGTCGCTAACGTGGTTGCGTTGGGATCCAGTTTCTTAAGCGGAATATTCGTACCGATCGAGTTCCAGAGTGAAACGGTCCGCAAAATTGCGGGCTTCATCCCGGCGTTCTGGTATGTTAAGGCGGTGGAAGAGGCTAAAAACCTTACGTCCTACGCATGGAGTGATATTCAGCCGATCGCCGCGTATATGGCGATTCAGCTCGGATTTGGTGTCGCCTTCATCTGCGTCGCGATGGCTGTTTCCAGAGAAAAAAGCAGGCACTCGATCTGATTGAAAAGTGAGTATAGACAAAAGAGCGCTTCGTGATGAAGCGCTCTTTTTGATTCTCAAATAATGCTTGTACAATTACAGGCTCTTCTCCGCGATCCCCGCCAGGAGACTGCGCTCTACCTGACGAAGCGTGACATGTCCGGTGACGGCATGGTGGTTCATCCGCTCGATGACATATACGAGACCGTTGGACTTTGAGTCCACCAGGACATTATCGATCTGATTGTCGGACGGATCGCCCAGGAAAATAAACTTAGATCTCTCGCCGGCGCGGGTCAGCATGAGCTTGGCGAGGTGCGGGGTAATTTCCTGCGCTTCATCGACGATGACGATGGCATCGGAAATGGTGCGGCCTCGCATGTAGGTGAAGGTCTTGATCTCGAAGATTCCTCTTTTTCGAAAATCTTCGATAAACTGCTCGATCTGTGAACCCTCTTCGCCCTTCTTGTTGCGCTTGCCGCCGTAGCTTTCCTTGTCGATAGTCATCAGGTTGTCGATCGCATCGTAGAAACTGCCCATCCAAGGCCGGAGTTTATCTTCCTCTGTGCCCGGCAGATAGCCGATATCGTTGCCGACGGGAACGGTCGGGCGGACAAAGACGATTTTACGGTACTCGCGCTGCTCGAGGACCTTTTCGAGCGCGACGGCGGTCGCCAGGATGGTCTTGCCGCTTCCAGCGCCTCCGGTGATGCTGACAAAGGGGATCGCCGGATCCATCAAGAGCTCGAAAGCCATCTTCTGCTCAAGGTTCTTGGGCGTAAGGCCCCAAGCGGTGTGATTGGTGTATTTGAGAGGTACGAGATGCGTGCCGTCATACTTCGCGAGCGCGATGTGCTTATCGTTGTCGCGGGAGGTTATGATCGCGAATTGATTCGGAAGCATCTCAATGGTTTTGGACGGCTTGATACCACCGTCGAATATTTTCGCGATGGACTTGTCGGACATGGTCAGCTGACAGTAGCCGGTGTATAGCTCGTCGGTCTTGATCTTGTCTGTTTCGTAGTCTTGAGAGGGAATGTCGCATACTTCGGCTTTGATGCGCAGGCAGACATCCTTTGAGACCAAGTATGTTTCCATGCCGTGCGATTGTTCCTTGATCTTCATCGCGCACGCAAGGATCTCGTTGTCGTTTTTTTGAGCCTCGAGCATCGGTATCGTTCGTTGTGAGCCTTGCCCGTTCGACCGGCCGGGAACGCTTCGACCGGGTGGGTCCGGAAACGCGACGTGCAGGATCACTTCGTTACTTAACTCGATCCCCTCGCTGACGCATTGTCGCCCCCGTCCGTCAATTCGCCGGTGCAGGGTACGAACTGCTTCCCGCGCCTGATATCCGACGAGACCTTCCTTGGATTTCAGGTGATCGAGCTCCTCCAGAACGGTGATCGGAATATAAACATGATTGCCTCTGAAATTCAGAAAGCACCCTGGGTCATGGAGGAGAACATTTGTGTCCAAGACATAATTCTTCTGTCGACTGTCCGGAATGATGCTGATTTCTCTCGGTTCAGAGTCTTCCGCTTCGGGTCGAAAAAGAGGGCGGGGCGTTGTTCTGATGCTCATCGGCTTTCCTCCGTTTGAAAATAAAATCGTTCCCGTCAGACGACGGAAACGAAACGTAGTAAAGCAACCGACTCAAAGGCCTTTCCAAGTTCGGATATCTTGTCAAGAGTGTCTCTATGCAAAACGAGAACACCTCCGTACGCGCCTCACGCTTGATCGAAAATCAGCGTGTGATGTCACTATCAGAATACTCCATTTTGGAAAAATCAACAATCGCCCGATGGATTCAATCCGAAAAAAGTACTATCATGGTATTTAATGATTTGCCACAAATAACTCTGTCGGAGGATCGTCATGGAATCCATTGTCACTCGCCAAATGTCCGATAGCCGCCTCGCCCTGCTCCAGCAAAATCTCGCATCGTCTTCGGTTGAATTTGATACCGTCCTGATCATCGGACGGGTCAATCAATATTACTATACCGGGACGATGCAGGACGGGATCCTTGTCATGAGAAGGACCGGGGAGATGTTCTTCTTTGTCCGGAAGAGTTACGAGAGGGCCTGCATGGAGTCTACTTTTGAGCCGATCATCAAGATCGCGACATATCGCGACATGCTCGAGTATCTTCCGGCGGACCTTGGCGCTGTCTATGTCGAGACCGAATCGGTTCCAATCGCGATGATTGAGCGCATTCGGAAATCTTTCCATATGGAAAGGATTCTGCCTCTGGATCGCGTGATCGCGATGCAGCGTGCAGTGAAAACTCCGGAGGAGATCGAGCTGATCCGCGAGTCGGCTCGGCGGCATGCCGATATCATGGAGAACACGGTGCCGTTGCTCTTGCGCGAGGGAATGAGCGAGACCGATTTCGCCGCCGACATGTATGCGGAAATGATCAAGAAAGGCCATCACGGCGTATCCCGCTTTTCGATGTTTCAGATGGAGATCATTATCGGACAATTCGGGTTCGGAGAGACTTCTCTTTATCCGACCAATTTCGACGGGCCCGGCGGTATGAAAGGAATGTCTCCGGTCGTTCCGATCCTCGGGAATCGGGAGCGTTTGCTCAAGAAGGGCGATCTGGTTTTTGTCGATGTCGGATTCGGATACATGGGATATCACAGCGATAAGACCCAGGTCTATTCCTTCGGCGCCGAGCCCAATGAGCTTGCAGTGAGGACCCACCGGGCTTGTATCGGCGTTCTGGAGCGCGTTGTTTCCGGCATTCGGCCCGGAGCGGACCCTTCTTCTGTCTATCGGGATTCGACTGCCGAGTTACCGGAGGAGTTGAACAAACACTTCATGGGGTACGGAGGGGAGAAGGTCAAATTTTTGGGCCACGGAGTCGGCCTGTTTATCGACGAATTGCCGATCATTTCCGGCGGCTATAAGGAGCCCCTGCGCGAAAACATGGTCATCGCCATCGAGCCCAAGTGCGGAGTCGAGGGGATCGGGACGGTCGGTGTGGAGGAGACTTACATCGTGGGCGCAAACGGTGCCGAGTGCATTACAGGCGGTCCGAAGGACATTGTACGGGTATGAGCGGAAAAGTCTTCGATCACATATATAAGAGCATAAGCCGAGTCAGGGACATCGTTACAGTTTGGGCATGATCGGAAGGAGCTCCGGTTTACTGAAGAAGTATCCTTGCTGTTGACTGATTCCCAGTTCCTCGCAAATGTCCGCGAACTCTTTGTTTTCTACGCCCTCGGCGACAGTTACGATGCTGAATTTATTGCAAAAGGTTACGATGCTTTGAACCAGGCCGAATCCCCGGGGCGTATTCGCGCGAAGGATCAGGGAACGGTCGATCTTGATGACATCGATCGGAAAATCCGATATATAGCCATACGAAGAATACCCGGTCCCGAAATCGTCGATGACAATGACGAAGCCGTGTCGATGCAAGAAATCCAGATGGGATTGAATGTTAGCCACCGACAGGAGGACTCGTTCCGTGATCTCAATATGAATTATTGATGGATTGACCTCATGTTCCTTTGCCTTTTGAACCAGTGACAGGATCGAACGCTCGTTGAAGTCGGACGAGGAGAAGTTGACGCTGATATACATCCCTTTATATTCCGGATTTCTTGATAAGTGTAGTGCCCGGTCAAACATAAACTCGGTTAGGTCATGGATGAGCGCGGTTTTCTCGAGAACCGGGACGAATACATCCGGGGTGATCCGGGTGTCGTCGTCGCGGATCCAGCGCGCCAAGAGCTCCACACCCACCGTTCGACCTGAACCGGAATCATGGATCGTTTGATAAGCCGTTCGGATGTTTCCGCGGTCCAAAGCCTCCCGAAAACCGTTGGCGATATTGACACTGCTTTTGAAGAGGACCTCCATGTTGCTCGTATATCGCACCAGCCGTTGATTGTTCCGGACTGCGCTTCTCAATGCGACCAATGAGCGCCGGATGCCATCCAGCGGATCTTCTTCGGATGCAAGGGTCGAAATGCCGACACGAAACTCGACATACACCGGAACACCCATCACAGAAATCGTCCGTTCATTCAGCGTACTGAGAGCGTTCAGTAAACCTTCGGTGTTCAGTTCGTCCTCGTCATGCGTCACCTTGATCGCGAATTCCATGCCGTAATACCGATAAACCTCCGCGTTCGGAAAAGACAGGAGCGTTTCGGTGAGTTCTTTTGAAAATACTCCGATGATCTGTTGAAAAAAGTCATATCCGAAAAAACCGAGGTACTCCTGATAGTCGGTCACCGCGACGCTGAAAAAGCTAATCGGATGCTCCGAGACCGATTTCTCGCTTCTTAGGGCTTCGTAGTTCTTCAGGCCCGTATCGGGGTCATGCGTAATGAGAAAGGAGACTTTCAGCTCGCGCTTATGCGCAATATCCGAAAATACTCCGATTATAACCGCGATCACAATAAACGTCAGGATCCGTATGCTCCAGTTTATCGGTGTCTGAGATGTATCGAACTTCACATCGAGCGGCATAAACGGGCCGACCAGAAAACCGCTGATCGCGGCATGTAACAGGCCCCACTTGAAGCCGTAAATCGAGGCGATCAGGGCGATGGGAATATACATTAGATTGGTGTATACATTCTTTGTACCGCCGGTGAAGTAGACGATAACGGCGACCAATACCGTAAGGAAAAACCCGCCGAGCAGCGGATACAAGCGGTTGCGAAAAGATTTGATGTTGATAAGATCCATGTTTTCCTCCGGTAGCCCACCCGATTGAAACGAGTCAATCCAAACCGACAGAATAAACAAAAGGCAATTCTATTTTACATCAAAAAGCACGTTGCAAAAGAGTTTTCGGGAAAAAACTGATGTCTGTACATGCTTTCATGATGTATAATAGGCGAAAAGGGTCGTTCGCCGAATATTTTGGGCTGGCGCCGGCCGACGAGGGAGACATATGGATTTTCGAAAAACAATGAACGCAGCCAACATTTTATCCCTTTCCCGATTTGTGCTGTTACCTTTACCGATCATCTTTGTTCTCATGGACATGAGGCTTGCTTTCGTGATCTCTTACATAATCATCGGTTCGACGGATTTCTTTGACGGTATCGTAGCCCGAAGATTCAACATGACCTCCGAGCTCGGTAAGAAGCTGGATTCGTTCTCGGATCTGTTTTTCTACCTTGCATCGGCGTGGTTTCTGTATGCCCTTCATC
>JAFGGR010000008.1 GCA_016930475.1 Clostridiales bacterium
CGCCGGATCGGAATACTCGAAATCCGGTGCGAATAAAACGATCCCGCCAAAGTGCCATAGTCCGATCGCCTCGGCGACATCCCCGCTCACCCATGACGCAAAGAACATCTGGCCGACCTTCTGCTCGAGACTCATTTCGCCGAGAAGATTCTCAGCGAGCTCACGCGATTCATCAACGGGCGGTAGGGTCTCCGCTGCGCTCGTCTCCGTTACGCTTGACTCGGTCGATTTTCCGGGTGTAGTAGGCGTCTCCGAAGGGCACGTCTCATTCGTCGTCGATGCGGCGACGTCATTCGACGCTCCGCTTCCTTCGGTATCCGGATCCGTGCTCCGGATACGGCACGCCGCACCTCCGATCAGGGCAAGAACCAAAAGCACACAAAGCGTCTTACAGATACGGTTCACATCGTGCGACATCGCAGCCGACTCCCCTCATGACAAATACGTTTGTCTTCATTATAGCAGTTGGAATTCACCTTCATATGTTGCATAATTAGAACAATTGAACGAAAGGGTGTGTGAAGGATATCAAAAAAGCAAACCCCGAGGCCAAATGGCACCGTCTGGATAACACGGCCAACATTTTCCCCGTCGTTGCGAATCGAAATTACAGCAGTGTATACCGAATCAGCGTAAGCCTTATTGAAGACATCCGACCGGAAATCCTCCAACGCGCATTGGACGAGACGCTCCCTCGCTTTGGCAGTATCAAGGTCCGATTGCGCCACGGTTTTTTCTGGTATTATTTTGAGGCAAACGACCGGCCGTGTTCGGTATCTCCCGAGATGCCGAATCCGTGTTCGTATTTCCTTCCCGCCCAGAACAACCACTATCTTTTTCGGGTGACATACTTCCGCGAGAGGATCAATCTTGAGGTATTCCATGTCTTGACCGACGGATCGGGCGCCTCCAATTTTCTTAAAGAGCTGGTCTGTCGCTATATCGACCTCCTGCTTTTCGAAAAGCAGGGTGAACCGATCCCGAACCAGCCCGTCGTCGATGTTTTTTCGGACATCGAGGACAGTTACATCAAAAACTGTCTGGACAAGGATCCCAAGCCGTACAGTACGGAGCGCGCTTATGAACTCAAGGGAGAGAAACTCCCGATTTTCGATAAAGGCATCATCATCGGTATGGTCTCCATCAAAGATCTCGTTGCCTTGTGCCGCAGTAAGGGGGTCACGATCACCCAATACCTGACCGCCGTCATGATTTGGAGCATCTATCGCGAGTATTTGAAAGGACAGCCGCACAAGAAACCGATCAGCGTCTCCGTTCCGGTCAACCTCCGACCCTACTTCAACTCGACTTCGACGATGAATTTCTTCTCGGTCATCGGCATCATTTTCCGGCCGGAGCGGAACGACCACTCTTTCGAGGAGATCCTTGAGTTTGTCGAGAAGCGATTTAACGAACTCTTGACCCCCGAGTATTTCGCCTCCAAAATCGCGTACAACGTCTCCTTTGAAAAAAAACTATATGTCCGCTTCATTCCTCTTGTTATCAAAAACATTTTCCTGAAGATCAGCTATCTTCGGTCCGCAAAGGCGAACACGATCACGCTTTCGAACATCGGACGCTTCAAGGTGCCCGACCGTTATATGCCGTACATTGCCGGCATGGGTCTCCTGATGGGCGCGACGAGCTCCGAACCGGTCAAATGTTCCGTGACGTCCTACGAGCGGACTCTGTACGTCACGTTTACCTCTTTGCTGCGCGATACGTACCTCCAACGCGCTTTTTTTCGAAGAATGACGGAGGACGGCCTTCAGCTGACCATCGAAACGAACGGAGCGTATTATGAGAACCTGCGCTAAATGCAACATTCAAATCACGGACCCCTCATCGGTCTGCCCTCTATGCAAGTCGGTATTGATCGAATTCGAAGGACCGGAGACGGACTATGCGTTCCCGGCCACTGAAATCGACATCAAGAAGTACCACTTCATGAAGCGTCTGCTGATCTTCCTTTCTGTCGTCGTCGGTGCTGCTTCTCTGGTGATCAATTTCTTGCTGTACGACGGATTTCTCTGGTCCTTGATCACTGTGGCCGGCATCTTGTACCTTTGGGCGGTGATTTCACACTCCGTCGCCAACCATATCAATATTGCCTCTAAAATACTCGTTCAGGCCTTCCTGGGATCCATCTTCATCGTATTGATCGACTATCTGGCCGGGTACCGCGGGTGGTCCGTGAACTATGTCATACCGAGCATCTTTTCCGCGGCGGATGTCGCGGTGGTCATCATCATCCTCATCAACCGGATGGACTGGCGCAACTACCTCCTGTATCAGTTCGTGATCGCGCTTTTGGGTTTTGTTCCTCTGGTGCTGTATTGGATCCACATCTCGAATAATCCCGTTTTTGTCATCATCTGCACATCGCTTTCGGCACTGAGCCTTCTCGGCACTGCCGTTTTCGGGGATAAAACCGTGAAGAGCGAGCTGCGGCGACGCCTGCATTTCTGATCCATAAGAACGACCGGGCGCTTGCGCCTCTATGGGATTCGCATTACGCCCGGCCGTTGTTTTTTTGACGGATCCGCCCGTCGAAAAGATGGGTTTTTCGATCAATCGTTTACTTGCTTGACCAGACTTAAGAACTCTTTCTTGTAGTCGTCCGAAGATATGCAATCAAGACTTGAAAGCTCTTTTATTATTCCGTTATAGGATGAATCTCCTTTGAATTCGCTGTCGCGCAAGAGCATTCCGAACTGTACCACACAGGATGCAAACCGGATGTTTTCCGAGGGAGCGAAAATTCGGGAACCGGGGATCAATGGATAGCTTCTGAGCTCGCTCTCCTCGTTTTCGGAGAGCTTATAACGAACACTTACGGTCAGCCACTCATCCGATTCAATGGTAGGGGCATCATCCTGGTACTTCAGATCGATCTCGGGAAGCTTCATCTCGCTATCGACCGTTACGAGCTCGTACATCACGGTCACACACTGACCGGCTCCGACATCTCCGGCATCTTTGGTGTCATCAGCAAAATCCTGGTTGTCCAATTTACGGTTCTCGTATCCGATCAGTCGATAGGCTTTCACATATCCCGGATTGAATTCGACCTGGAATTTGGTGTCCTTCGCGACGGTGAACAAGGTTCCGGCCATATCCTCAACGAGTACCTTGTTGGCTTCCTCGATGGTATCGATATAGTTATAGTTTCCGTTCCCGTTATCGGCCATCGTTTCCATCTTATTGTCCTTATAATTACCCGTTCCGAAGCCGATGGCGGATAAGTAGATCCCTGATTCCGCGTTATCCTCGATCAAACGCTTCAAATCTCCCTCCGAGGTGATCCCGACGTTCAAGTCGCCGTCTGTCATCAGGATCACGCGATTATTTCCGCCTTCTATAAAATACTCTTCCGCTAATTCGTAGGCCTTTTCGATGCCTGCGGAACCGTGCGTCGACCCGCCGGATTGAAGCTCATTAAGGGCGTCCACGATGGTTTGTTTGTGATAGCCGCTCACTCCGTCGAGGACTACTCGCTCGGAGCCCGCATAGGTAACGATCGAAATACGGTCGTTCTCATTGAGTTTTTCGGTCAAAAGTTTAAGCGATTCGACCGCAAGCCCAAGTTTGTCCGGACTGGTCATCGACCCGGACACGTCGATCAGATACACAAGATTCATATCCGGCCGCTCATCCTCCGGAATGTCGAGCGCCTGTACGCCGATCATCAGGAGCTTGCTCTGATCGTTCCATGGGCAATCAATCAGTTCCTGACTCACGGAGAACACTTCTCCGTCCTCCGGCTCCGGATAGTCGTAATTGAAGTAATTAAGCATTTCCTCCAGGCGAACCGCATCCGCGTTCACCGTTCTTCCTTCATTGATCATCCGTCGAACCATCGAATAAGACGCCGTATCCACATCAGAGGAAAAGGTGGAAAGCGGTTGGTCCCATACGCTCAGGAACTGGTTTTCGACGATCGTATTATACTCCTCGGTATTGAACTGTTGTTCCGGCGCGTCCATTTCATATGCCATGTCACCGATCTCGGTACAGGGCGCTTGCGTGAGTCCGGGGTGGTAAGTAGTATAGATTTTTTCGGATGACTGCATGGCGGAACATGAAGAGAGTCCGACAGCGGTTATGATCAGGGAAACAATGATCGGTAATGCGATCCACTTTGTTATTTGATTTGCCTTTTTCATGGAATTCTCCTTTCGGCACGAGTTTTTGATTCCCCGTACACATATAAGACGACAGGAGACGGCATTTCGTTTCGCCCGACTATTTTTCACATAGCGTAGTGATTGGAACACTTGTTATTTTTCGTAGTGTTTCTAAATAGCAATGTACTTCCATTCTCAAACGGCGATCTGAACAGAACCGATCAAAACGACCCCATGAACGCGTCTTTTGCGTGGCAAGTCCGCCTTGTTCGGCTTTTCTTTTCAAAAAAGACCGCCGCACAAAAGTGCGACGGCCTTCTGAGAATACAATGTGCGGCTAATAACAGGCGGTGCCGGATTCCCGGCCTCTCCTATTCGATGTCAATCATCTGTCCGGAGTCCTCCATCTCTTTTTTGGGGATCGTAACGGACAGGACCCCGTCATGCAGTGTTGCCTTGATTCCCTCCGACTTCGCGTCGGCGAGGAAAATTGTCCTGGACATCGAACAGTAGCGACGTTCCTTATGGATGTAGTTCTTTTTCTTCTCTTCGACTTCGTCCGATTTCTTTACGGAAACGGTAAGTCTCCTATCCTCCATCCGAAGGGAAACGTCCTGTTTGTCGATTCCCGGAAGCTCCGCTTCGACTACATATTCCTTTTCGCGATCCTCCACATCGACCTTGAAGGTGTCTGCGGCAAGACTTCTGCGAATCGGCAAGCCATCCGTGAAGAAATCTTCCAGCATGTTTTGAAAATCATCAAAACCCGTACTCAGTGCACCTGAATTCTTTCGATTAAAAGGTACCAATCCTGCCATCTCAAACAACTCCTTTCTGTTGAACTGGTTAGCACTCATGTCAGCTGACTGCTAATTCACTTACATTATTGACAATTCCTGTCTGTTCTTCACCATTTTTTTGTTGCGAATTTGAAAAAAAAATGTTAATGCTTTCCGATTCGCTCCGTCGATGCGCGTAACGATTTGAGGCCCTTACGGTTTGAAATCGTCCACGATCAGGGGCTTTTACGGCATTCTGCCTATGCGAATCGAAAAGCAGGATGTTATTAAATTTATTGTATTTTTGTTTGCCCGCTGATAAAATGAGTTAAGCGGTTGGCATTCTTGCGAACCGGGAAAGGGACATGAATGAATTTGACTTCGTCTCTTGTCGATGAGATCATCGGCACCACGGGACTGCGTAATATTGAGTCATCACACTTCGCCGGAAGACATAACGATTTTTTCGTTTATGTTGAAGTTCAGACTCATCTTTCACGTGCCATGATGCGTCTTCGAGTAGCCGGATTAGACGGTAATACCCGTGCCGCACTGGAGCAGAAGATCGCTTCCGGCTTTTCGCGCCAAAATTACAGCATCCTATATGAGGAAAATGAGGTGTTGGTGATCATACCCGCCAATACGGATTGGGTCAAGCGTATCCGAGAACTGATGGACGTAATTACCGTCTTTCTTTCGGAGAACGGGATCCATGCCGATTCGCAAGCCGAGAAGATCACGATCGAGCAGATTCCGGAATCGATACCTCACGTTGAAATGGAGACTGCTAAACCAAGCATCGGCATGGGCGTTTTGGGCTCCTTCCTCGGCTCTGTTCCCGGTGTGATCGGGTGGTTCATTACCTCGATCGCCAGTCTGGACGGATTTATGGTGCAAACGCCGGAGGTCCACAGTTACCTTTCCGCACGATTTCTTCTTGCCATCATTATAACCTGCGGTTCTTATTGGGGTTTCTTGCTGTTATCCGGATCTTCACGAAAGATATCCGCATTGATCTCCTCGCCGATAACAATACTTATGATATACTTTGTGAACCGTTTTTCGTACGCCTTTCTCTTCTTCACGGCAGTCTCGAACCTTTCTGTCGAGAAGGCGTTTATGCGAACGTATGAATATTTGAAATCGTATGACCTGACAAAATATTACTTGGGTACACTTTTTCTCGGTTACCTGCTGTCCGCTCTGACATATCTCTTTCTCTATAAAGCGCGGGAAAATTTCTGGAAGAGGAAAACCTGATCTCAGATATCTTCGGTAAAAAAGAAAAGGCTGTTGCCACCGGCAACAGCCTCAATTTTTGTTTCCTTTGTCCGATTCGCTTTGATCCTCAGAGCGTCGAAAGCTTCGCGTATGATCCCTTCAGATGAGGGTACAGTTCGCGATACAGGTCATAATACTTGGCGTACTCCTCGCCCGCTCTTTTGCCGGGGGCATTGGTGCTCC
>JAFGGR010000070.1 GCA_016930475.1 Clostridiales bacterium
AGCCGACGGTCTGCAAAACGACCGGGAGTACGCGCTTCAGGTATTTATTTAGCGCGTCCCGGCTGAAAGAAAACAGGTCGGAAGGGCGTATCGCCGCCGGGAGTCTGCGTGAATAGGTGATAAACAAGATAATGGACAACTCGATGAATCGCGCGATGACCGTCGCGTAAGCGGCACCGACGATCCCCATGGCCGGAATGCCGAGTTTACCGAAGATGAAGACATAATTCAGAATTGTGTTAGTGATCACGGCGGTAAAGCTCGCGATCATCGGATAGACGACATTCTCCGTGCTCCGAAGGACTACGGAATAATTGATACCGAGCGCCGTCATCAGGAAGGTCACGGCGATGATTTGTAAATATCGGCTGCCGGCCGCTATAACCAGAGGGTCATCCGAGAATATACGGATAGTCATGCCCGGGAACAGAAAAGCCGCAAGCGCGAAAAGCAAAGCGATGCCCAGCGTCAGGCTCAAACCGATGCCCATCACCGAACGAATGCTTTTAATGTCCCGCTTGCCCCAGTATTGCGCGGTAAAGATCGCGGATCCGCTCGCGAGCCCGAAGATCAACATGTTATAAACGAAGAAAAAGTCATTCGCGCTTCCGACGCCGGCCAGTTGAGTGCCGCCAAGCTTGCCGATCATAAAAACATCGATGAAGCCCAGAGACGCGGACAGGATGTTCTGGATCAGTATCGGAGACGCGACCGCGATCAGTCGTGGGAAAAATTGTTTGTCCTTGGTGTAAAACAGCATGCCTTTATCCTCGCATCTTATTATGACGGCTATTATACGACTCGCGGGAGAGGGTGACAATGGATTTTTGAAAGAAAGCAAACGTACGTTCTTTTTACACAAATAACTTGTACTTTCCGACCGGGGCGACGGGTGATGTCAATTGCGGTATTTTCGACGCGAAAAGAAGAAGACACGGATCCGATTTTTAAATCAAAAAATAAACGGTAAAAAGGTGTTTTTTCACTTGAACCGATGAATTGACGAGTGCTATAATCGTAAAGAGCCATCGAAGGCCGACGGGCGTCTCGTTCATATTATGAGGCGGCCGTTTTTTTATAGAACACGGAGGAATGGGCATAAATGGGTCAAATCGGCTTTGATAACGAGAAATATGTGCGACTTCAGTCGCAGAATATTCGGGACAGGATCAACTGTTTCGGAGGGAAACTGTATCTGGAGTTCGGCGGCAAACTTTTCGACGATTATCATGCCTCCCGCGTGCTTCCGGGTTTCGAGCCGGACAGCAAGGTAAAGATGCTCTTGGAGCTCAAGGACGAGGCCGAGATCGTCTTGGTCATCAGCGCGGACGCGATCGAGAAGAACAAGCGCCGGGGAGACTTGGGCATCACATATGATCAGGACATCCTTCGGTTGATCGACGCGTTTACCGGCATCGGACTCTTTGTCGGCAGTGTGGTCATCACACATTATTCAGCTCAGCCTTCGGCCGAGCAGTTCGAGAAACGCCTGAACCGACTCGGAGTGCAGGTCTATCGCCATTATCCGATTCCGGGATACCCTTCTAACACCGCAGCGATCGTCAGCGAGGACGGCTACGGCAAGAATGAATATATCAAAACGACGCGCTCTCTGGTGATCGTCACCGCGCCGGGACCGGGATCCGGGAAAATGGCCACATGCCTGTCTCAGCTTTATCATGAACACAAGCGCGGTGTAAATGCCGGATATGCAAAATTTGAGACATTTCCGATCTGGAATCTTCCGCTTCAGCACCCGGTCAACATCGCGTATGAGGCGGCGACCGCAGATCTGAACGATATCAATATGATCGATCCGTATCATCTTGAGGCGTACGGTAAAACAACGGTGAATTATAATCGCGATGTGGAGATCTATCCCGTCGTGCACACGATTTTCGAGCGGATATTCGGGGAGTCGCCATATAAGAGCCCGACGGATATGGGCGTGAATATGGCCGGCATGTGCATTACGGACGAAGCGGTTTGTTGCGCGGCATCGCGCCGTGAGATCATTCGTCGATTCTATCAGGCAAAGTGCGCGGTGCGTCAGGGAATTGCCGACGTCGCGGAGGTCGCAAAGGTCGAGCTATTGATGAACAAGATCGGGATCGATTTGAACGAGCGTCCGTGTGTCTCTACCGCGCTTCAGCGCTCGGAGAAAACCGGAGGTCCGACCGTTGCGATCGAACTTTCAGACGGTCGCATCATTACCGGTAAGACGACGCCGCTTCTGGGTGCTTCCGCCGCGGTGCTTCTTAACACGCTGAAGGAGCTGGCCGGGATCCGGCATGACATCCCGTTGATCTCGCCGATCATTATTGAGCCGATCCAGGATTTGAAAATCAATCACATGGGCAACCATAATCCTCGCCTTCATACCGACGAGGTGTTGATCGCGCTCGCGATCTGCGCGGCGACCAACCCGATGGCGGCCCGGGCGATGGAACAACTCGAGAAGCTTCGCGGCTGTGACGCCCACTCAACGACGATCCTGTCGCACGTCGACGACAATGTTTTCATGAAGCTCGGCGTCACGATTACCTGCGAGCCGGAGTATCAGACGAAGAAACTTTATCATACATAGATGACGATTATCCCCTATCTTCCGATCAAACCGCAGGGATCATTTCCGCGTCTTGTCCTCAATGTAGGACAGGAGAGGAAACATGTCATTATATTGTTTCTGGATAAAGATCCCGGAACGCTTCTTGTATAATTCTTCGGCCAAGGCATCCGCGATCGGCAGAAGGATTCGCTCGTGGGCGCAGAGGACCGGCGAGGCTTTTCTGAAATCACCGGTCGCTTGCTTGTTCAGGCAGGCGCAGTGATGATTGCATCGTCCTTGAATGGCACAGCCGACACACTCCGGTTTCTCATCCTCGTTGATCCGATAAAGGCTCCATCTTTTCTCCTCGTCGATTCCGCTCCAAACGTCACCGATCGAAAACTGCGGCTCGCCGACAAATTGAACGCAAGGATAAATTTTTCCGTCCGGACCGACGGAGAGTTGTTTTTTACCGAGCTCGCAACGCTCGGCGCAATAATTTTCGCCGAGCAAATGGGAAGAGATTTTCACCTCGAACGGCGAGAGATAAAACTTTTCCTCCC
Organism: Clostridiales bacterium; assembly: GCA_016930475.1. Taxonomy (GTDB): domain Bacteria; phylum Bacillota; class Clostridia; order Saccharofermentanales; family Saccharofermentanaceae; genus JAAYCT01. Next base: position 3,112 of record JAFGGR010000070.1, read on the forward strand.
GGAGCGTTTTTTCCTTATAAAACCCGGCCAGCTTCTTGTATTGTTGTTTGAGTTCGGCGAGCGTCTTTTCGTCCCATGCGCCGGCATAGTTCATCGAACAGATCAGATACCGGAAACCGAGCGAAAAAAGATACTCGACACTCTCGGCATAGTACCGGACCGTGTTTGGGGACACTGTCATCAGTACGGGGGCGTAGGGACGGGAGGAGAGAAGATCCTTGGCTTTTTGCTCCGTTTCATCAAACGTTGACTCGCCGGAGTGTGTCACTCGATTGGCGTCGTGGGCCGCTCGGATCCCGTCGAAGGAAAGAGCGATAAACACTTCGTGCTCGAGAGAATATCGTAGAAACGCATCATCCATTAAGAGCCCGTTGGTCGTGATCTTATAGTGGAATCGGTTTTGCCTTTTCTGATCGAGGGATTCACCGTACGCGACGGCATCCGTGATCAGATCACGGAACAATAACGGCTCTCCGCCGAAAAAAATGATCCCGCAATTGGATTCGGATCGGGCGGCCAGATTGATCGCCGCGTGTGTGATCCCGGGGGTCATCGTTTGCGGCGACTGCTTCACATAGCAATATCGACACGCCAGATTACACGAGTCCGTCAGGTGTAGTGTGAAGTGCATCAGATGATGTCCTCCGCGGCGAGCCAATCCAGAAAATCCCGGACCTGCGCGCGAAGGTCTTCCAGCATGCGCTCCTTCTGCTCCGATTCATACTGCTCAAAGTACCTGTCGATCGTTTCGGAGTCGGCTTCCCAGTCAACATTGAGCGCTTCGAAATCCGTACCGGGATCATAGAAAACCGCAGTGTTTTTCACGACTTTGGATAAGCGCTCCGCGGTCCCCTTCATGTCATAATCGCTGACGGAACACCAAACGTCGGTTTCCTTCACCCAATCCATAACATCATTTTCGGAGACATATTCAAACCCGATTTTCAGGTCGGAATCATAACCGTCGAGCTCGAGTGAGCCATTCCATGTTTCGTATTCGTCATCGCCGGGAAAAATATTCGTCGCCGGGAATCTTGCTCCTCTGATCGTCCGGGTATCGTCAAAGACGACGCCCTTGGCCTCGGCTTCCTCCTTGATGATTTGAAGGGCTTCTTCTTCGGAAAGGTACACCGCCGGAGCGACCATAACACAGCCGTAAGAACCCCGACCTTCGCCGTGTGCGAAAAACGGGACAGAAACCCTGAGATCGTCGTCATCATCTTCATCTTCGCGGATATCTTTCGAGCATCCGAATAAACCGGTCGAAAGCGTCAACGAAACAGCAACGCATAGGGCAGGCATAGCCCTCCATCTCTGCGGCAATGCGTTAAGGATCAGGGGGTTTGCGCGGACGGCCTCTTTCGTTGGATATTTCGGAGTCTTATAAAGAGAAACGGGTTCTACCTTCAGATTGCTTTTCATACCTATCGCCTTTCCACAGTGTGCGGCTTGTCCTTCTTGCAAGCATGTAAACGGAGTCTGCCGTGATCGCATTTTCAGCACTTATCTTAAAGACGATTCAGAAGATAAAAGTGTTTCAATTTGCGGATTCATACTGCTCAAAGAATTTACTCAT
>JAFGGR010000071.1 GCA_016930475.1 Clostridiales bacterium
GGCGTGGAACTTTTGGCAAAGCGTTATGTCGTTCTTTTTTGCCGGTATGAAAGTGGTAAAGAGGGTTCGAATCGTCAGGCTGTCACATCTAAGGTGAAATTCGCCCTTGGGGAGGAGTCCGATGCTTTGTTTTTTTTCAGCGGCGTGGAAAACGTGGTAATGCTGGTCAAAGGAGATACGGATATCGATGTGACCGAAAAGGCCTATCACCGTGCTCAGACGCTGAAACACGAGATCGAAGACGATGGGGACACCGTGCTGACGGTAAGTATCAGCGGGGTGGTAAACCGGATCGTGGGTATCCAGGGTGCCTATCACGAGGCGGGGATCCTGATGAAGACCTTTGGTCAGGTCAATCGCGGCCGTGTATTCTGTGCCGGGGACATCGCTCAGATCGACCGCTCGATCGCCCCTTCCGCGGAAAGCTTTTTCCACGTCAATATCGAAAACAAACTGAAGTTCGCGGTCCGTGATGATATTCCGGCCATCGTGGAAGAACTGACCCGCAGTTTGGATGAAAACGATATGCAGAGCCTCCTTTACCGCTACTATATCCTGATGGATCTGACCAATACCGCCATGCGTATTATCCGGAACTTCAATCCTGAAGCGGATCTCAAGCCGGTAGCCAGACACTTTGTCGATATGCGACAGGTTTTTCAGTCGGCAATGTCCTCGGAGGTTTTTAAAGACCTTGCGACGGAGATCTGCATGAAAACCATCGAACTTCGGGACTGCAGTAACAGCGGTCATCACATGAAACTGGTGTGCTGTGCGTGTGAGTACATTCATAAAAATTACAATAACCCCGACATTTCGCTCAATACCGTAGCGGCATTCGTCTCGCTGAGCCCGACTCATTTCAGCACAATTTTTTCGCAGGAGATGGGCGTGACGTTCATCGAGTATTTAACTGCGGTCCGAATGGAGAAGATCAAGGAGATGCTGGCGTCCACCGACGAAAAGCTCGTCAACATCGCGTTTGCCGTCGGATATAACGAGCCGAATTACTTAAGCTACCTTTTCAAGAAACGGGAGGGGGTCACACCCAAGGAATTCCGCACACAGCGCAGAGCTTCGGCGGGGTAGAAATTTCCCGGATGTACTTGCCGAATCGACGGAAAGTTTGTACAATAACATGTACGTACAAGTTAAAGGCGGAATTGATATGAAAATAGGCCCGAACATACCCAAGGGTGAGATGGTCAAGCGATACGTCCGGCATCTGCTGAAGGACGATATCATCACCTATGGTGAAAAGCTTCCGTCCGAACACGATCTGATGGAAAAATTCCAGGTCAGCCGTCAAACCGTGCGGCAGGCTTTCGGTGAACTGACGGTCGAAGGGCTCATTTATAAAGAGCAGGGAAAAGGAACATTCAGTAATTACCGGAAGGGCGCAAAGGGAAGTCAGATTGTCGCGGTCGTAACGACCTACCTTTCGGGGTTTGTGTTCCCGGGCATCATTTCCGGCATCGAGCAGATCCTCTCCGACGAAGGTTATATGATGCTTCTTTCCAATACCAACAACATCAAGGAGCGGGAAGCTCAGTATTTGAAAAGTGTCTTGGAGCACAATGTGGTCGGGATGATCATCGAACCCACCTCCAGCTCCGGACCGAACATCAACAACCGCCTCTTGAGTGTGATCCGCGAAAAGGGCATCAAGACAGTTTTTATAAATGCCTGCTATGATGACTTTGACAGCGCGTACGTGCTCCTCGACGATATTAAGGGTGGACATACCGCCACTGACTATCTCCTGCAACTCGGACATACAAGGATCGCCGGCATCTTCAAGACGGACGACAAACAAGGCGTGAATCGAATGCAGGGGTATACGGACGCCCTTCGCGCATACGAATCGGCAGGATCGCAGACGATGGTTGGGGAATATGACACGGCCAATATGTACGACTACCCCTATATGTTCGCCCAATCCCTGCTCCGGGGCAAAGAGCGCCCAACAGCATTTTTCTGTTACAACGACCAGTGTGCCCTTATGGTGCTCCAGGCCATCCATGATCAAGGCCTTAAGGTTCCGGAGGATATATCGGTCGTGGGTTACGACGACTCGATCTCCCCGATGAATTCGGAAGTAAAGCTTACGACAATCCGCCACCCGAAACAGGCAATGGGGGGCCAGGCGGCCCGGTTCATGGTCGATATGCTGGAAGGTCGGGCGGAGAAGCCGCAGTATATTCACGAGCCGGAGTTGATCGTACGAAAGTCCTGCCGGAAAATTTAAAAAATTTGTCCGAACTTGTACGTATATGTTAAACACAGTCGGAGTATAGGCCGAGCCCTAAAAGGAGGATGAAAAATGGCGAAATACGCAATCGGAGTGGACTACGGGACGCTTTCGGGACGAGCTTTGCTCGTCAACATCGAAACCGGAGAAGAGTTGGAGACCAGTGTCTACAACTATCCCCATGCCGTGATGGACGAGACCCTGCCGGACGGTACGAGACTCGGTGTGGACTGGGCGCTCCAGCATCCGCAGGATTATCTGGACGTTCTTCGGGTCACGATCAGTAATGTTCTGCAGAAGAGCAACGTGGATCCGGCGGATATTATCGGACTGGGCGTCGACTTTACGGCATGCACGATCCTGCCCGTCAAAAAAGACGGCACGCCGTTATGCTTTTTGGAGGAATTCAAGGGCGAACCCAATGCGTACGTGAAACTTTGGAAACACCACGCCGCTCAGGACAAAGCGAATCGTCTCAACGAGACGGCGGCAAGGATGGGCGAGGAATGGCTCAAACTGTACGGCGGGAAAATCTCCTCCGAGTGGCTTTTCCCGAAGGTTTGGCAGGTTTTGGACGAATCGCCGGAGATCTACGATGCTGCCGATTATTTTATTGAGGCGACGGACTGGGTGATCTGGCAGATCACGGGCGAGCAGACCCGGAACAGCTGTACCGCCGGGTATAAGGCGATCTGGAATAAGAAGAAAGGTTACCCAGGCGAGGAGTTTTTCGAGGCTCTGGATCCGAGGATGAAGAATATCGTAACGACCAAGCTCGATTGTCCCATCACCTCGCTCGGCGAAAAGGCGGGAGAGGTCACGGCGGAAATGGCCGCGATGACCGGACTTAAAGAGGGAACGGCGGTCGCCGTCGCCAACGTCGACGCGCACGTATGCGTACCGGCCGTAAAAATCACCGGCCCCGGAAAAATGCTCGCGATCATGGGCACATCGACCTGTCATATGCTTTTAGGGACCGAAGAGCGCCATGTTCCGGGGATCTGCGGCTGTGTCGAGGACGGGATCCTGCCGGGATATTTTGGTTATGAGGCGGGGCAGTCCTGCGTCGGGGATCACTTCGCGTGGTTCTGCGAGAACTGCGTGAGCTCAGAGTATCTCGAGGCCGCCCGAAAAGAAGGAAAAGACATCCATGTATACCTACAGGAGAAGATGATGGAGCAAAAGCCGGGTCAGAGCGGCCTTGTCGCGCTTGACTGGTGGAACGGTAACCGAAGCGTACTGGTCGACGTCGATCTGACCGGTATGATGGTGGGTATGACCCTCCTGACGAAGCCCGAAGAGATGTATCGCGCGCTGGTCGAAGCAACCGCCTACGGCACCCGAAAGATCATCGAGTCCTTTGAGCAAAACGGCGTACCGGTCGAAGAATTTTACGCCGCAGGTGGCATCGCTGAGAAGAGCCCCGCCGTCATGCAGATCTACGCCGATATCATTAAAAAACCGATCCGCATCTCGGGGAGCGCGCAGGGACCGGCTCTGGGCTCCGCGATATTCGGAGCCGTGGTCGGAGGGGGCTATGATTCGATTTTCGAGGCGGCGGAACACATGGGCAAACTCAACGAAAAGTGCTATCTGCCCATCGAGGAGAACGCCCGGATCTACGACGAGCTTTACACCGAGTATGATCTTTTGCACAAATATTTCGGCGAGGGTAGTAATGACGTGATGAAAAGATTAAAGGTGATTAAGAACAGGACCGCAAAAAAAGGATAGCAAAGAGATCAGAAACAGGATAAACGATCAGGAAAAAAGGAGAACGAGGATGAAGGATTTAAAACAGTACGAATTTTGGTTTATTACCGGCTCACAGCACCTGTACGGAGAGGAGACGCTCCGAAGAGTCGCCGAGGATGCTCAGGCGATGGTCAAGGCGATGGGCGGACGCGTAAGCGGGACCTTGGTTTATAAGGGCGTCGTCAAGACGCCCGACGAGATCACCGCGATCATTAAAGAGGCCAATTACCGGGACGAGTGCGCCGGAATTATTACCTGGATGCATACATTCTCGCCCTCGAAAATGTGGATCAACGGACTGAAAATTCTGAATAAGCCGATGCTCCATCTGCACACGCAGTTCAACCGTGAGATTCCTTTCGGTGAGATCGACATGGACTTCATGAACCTCAATCAATCCGCGCACGGAGACCGGGAGCATGGATTTATCGGCACCCGCCTGCGCCTCCCGCGCAAGGTGGTCGTCGGATATTGGGACGACGCGAAGGTCTTGGGCGAGGTTTCGGACTGGATGAGAAGCGCCGTCGGATTTATCGCGGGGCAGACCCTCAAAGTGGTCCGCTTCGCGGATAACATGAGAGAAGTCGCCGTCACCGAAGGCGACAAGGTCGAAGCACAGATCCAATTCGGCTGGGCGATCAATTCGCTTTCGATGGGCGATCTCGTTCAGGAGATGGATGGGGTCAGCGACGCCGACATTGAAGCGGTTTTCGAGGAGTGCAAGCAAAAATACGATATCGTTACCTCCAACGTAAATGCGGTTAAATATCAGATCAAGATCGAGATCGCGATGAGAAGACTTTGTGAGAAAAACGGCTTCGGTGCGGTCGTGACGAATTTCGAAAACTTGTGCGGCCTCGAGCAACTTCCGGGGCTCGCGATCCAGCGGTTGATGGAAGCCGGGTACGGGTTCGGTGCGGAAGGCGACTGGAAAACCGCCGCGCTTCTTCGGGTGATGAAATCGATGGAAGTCGGTCTTCCCGGCGGCACGTCCTTCATGGAAGACTACACATATCACCTCGCCGAGGGCAACGAACTCATCCTCGGCGCGCATATGCTCGAGGTCGATCCGAGCATCGCGGACGGCACGGTCAAGATCGACGTGCAGCCCTTGGGGATCGGCGGCAAGGGCGACCCGGCCCGGATGATTTTCGACGGAAAAGCGGGCGACGCGATCTGCGCTTCTTTGATTGATATGGGCGGGCGGATGCGGCTGATCGTCGCAGACGTCAAGGCCGTAAAACCGATCCAAGACATGCCCAAGCTTCCCGTCGCGCGCGTGATGTGGACGCCGCTCCCGGACTTTGAGACCGGGGCGAAGGCTTGGATCTATGCCGGAGGTGCGCACCATGCCGTGATGAGTTATTCGATCACGGCGGACATGATGCGCGATTACGCGGAGATCGCGGGCATTGAGTATGTGCACATCGGAGCGGAAACGCGGATCGAAGATTTGAAGCGAGATTTGGTGCTTTCCGATTTACTGTGGAAGTAGAGGTCTTTATATGCTGGAAGAACTGAAAGAGAGAGTCTGTCGAGCGAATTTACTCCTCGTGGAATACGGCCTCGTCTTGTTCACCTGGGGAAACGTGAGCGCCCTAGATACCTCCGGGGAACTCATCGTTATCAAACCCAGCGGGATATCCTATGACAAGATGAAGCCTACCGATATGGTGGTCGTCGATTTTGACGGTAATGTGGTGGAGGGGTCTCTATCCCCCTCCACCGACACCCCCACGCATTTGGAGCTGTATAAGTCGTTCGGGATGGGCGGGATCGTTCACACGCACTCCAAATGGGCGACGATTTGGGCGCAAGCCGGTCGGGATATCCCGGCGCTGGGGACCACGCACGCCGATCATTTTCGGGGGGCGATCCCCGTGACCCGGGCGCTAACCGATGATGAGATTGCCGGGGCGTATGAAA
>JAFGGR010000009.1 GCA_016930475.1 Clostridiales bacterium
CATCTGTCGCGGACGGGTTCTTTATGAACGGCTGAACGTCCCGCTTTGCCTGATCGAAATCAATGGTCGCAAACTTCTCGCACAGCAAACGTTTGAGTTCCGGGATCGTCAGAGTCTCGTCGGTTCCGATATAGCCGGACTGTTTGAGTCTGGTTGCAAGGTGCTCCATATTGACCGGGGTCGAAGCGGATCGATAAAAAACATAGTCGTACAGATCCCGCCCCTTGACGCGTGATTTCCACGCCCGGCAGAGGACGGCGTGAAGTTTTCCGGCAAAAAGAGACGGCAAATCATAGAGCGTCACTTCGTAAGGAATCGGCAACAGGCGATATTGAGTCGAGAACGAAGCTCCGTCCGGCGGATTCACATCCACTTCGATTTTTATTTTGATGAGCTCATTCCGATCGATCATCATTGGGGTCGCGTCCTCGAGATCGATCCGTAACACATGCTCTCGCGTACCACCCTTCAGGAAAGCGGAAAGAATATCGGATTCGCGGGACTTTTCTTTCGTCTCCGCCCGGAATCGAAACCCGTAGGAACGGAGTTCCTTTTCGAGTGTCGGAAAATATTCGGAAAGATCGAAATGAAGATTTTTTTCGCGAAGTGAGAAATCGAGATCTTCCGAGAATCGGTCCAGTCCGTGGAAAATACGCAAGGCGGTTCCGCCATAGAAAGCCGCCTCCCGAAAAAAACCCGCTCTGCTCAAGCCGCAAAGAACGATCTCCTGAAAAATTTCCTTGATCGCGCTTTTCTTTTCGAATACATTCGTCGTCGGATATTTCAAAAGCATCTGTTCAATTGTCGGATCCATTCTTCATCCTCCTTCGAATGTACGCCGCAAGCAGTCGGTGATTCCGTGTTCGGTAGCGGTCTGCGATCCCGACCAGTTCCGTCGTACTCAGCCCCCAAAAGTCCTCGCGAGTGATGCGGAGATCCTCGAACAAGTATCGCTCCAAATCGAGTTGTGAATCAAGCGGCGCGACCGGGTATAACTGGTCGCAAAGCGCCTTTTCCGGCGACGCGATGAAGTACGCATAGCCGTTTTCGATGCGATGGAGGATCCCGATCGGATACACACGACCCGGGATGTCACGATATGTATAGGTGCCGAAACTGTTTTCATACCTCTTTATCTTCTTCTTTTTATAACTTGCCGATGTAAAAACGCGGACCGCCTCGGGGATTAATCCGTGGTATGACAACGCAAATTCAAAAGACAAATAGGACGGGCCGTAGATCACCGGCGCAAGTAAATGTCCGGGCACTCCGCGATCCGTCTCGTAGATACCGCGAACCAAAGGAATCAACTCCCCGGCCTTCACCATACGACGGATCTTGGCGACAGGGTTGGCATAATGCTCTAATTCTTGAACTAATATTCCGGTTGTTTTAATCATATATGCTCCAGTTAATGCAATTATAGTGCATTATCCGGAGCAAATCAACATGTTTTTGAGCAAAGAGCACTACCGCGAACGAACAATTCATCTGAATTCGGGAAACGCCCGTTCATTGTCCATACGTTCAATTGTTTGTCGAAAAAGACACTGATTTTCGTTGATCACATTTGACATTTGAATCATCGCATTATATGATATCGACGAAGCGATGACGGAGAAAAGTACCGCCTTTTATCGTTCCCAGTGATCGGGGGACAGTGAGAACCCCGTAAAGTGAATCGGCGCGAAGGACACTCTACCAGCAGCAATCTGAAATCCCGGATCAAACCGGAAGAGTAAGTGCGCCGTGAGCCGCGCGATAAGCGGCGGGTTTTTTACCGGTGAGTCGACTGCCGACGGCAGTAAATCAGGTGGTACCGCGGACAATTGATGTTCGTCCTGAAACAATGTTTTTGGGGCGGGCTTTTTTTATTTTTCAAAAAGCGCCTTCCCGCGAAGTGATCAAGGAGGATGTGTAAAGATGAGTACGGCAAACATTTATCGGACAAAGACGCTCGGCGAGGTCAGCGAGAGCGACATCGGGGCGACGCTGCGGGCGTCCGGATGGATCGATACCATCCGTGACCACGGCGGTGTGTCCTTTCTGGACCTTCGGGACATGTACGGTGTCCTTCAGGTCGTCATGCGCGATTCGAAGCTCATTGAGGGTCTTTCCCGCGAGGACTGCATCTCTATAGAGGGCGTGATGCAGCGCCGCGACGAGGAGACCTATAACCCGAAGATCCCGACCGGGACGATCGAACTGGTCGCCGCCAAGGTGACGATCCTCGGTAAAGTCTATCGTCCGCTTCCTTTGGAGATCGCTTCGTCCACGGATACCCGGGAGGACGTTCGCCTCAAGTATCGTTACCTTGACCTGCGCAACAAGAAGGTCCGGGACAATATGATCTTCCGTTCGGAAGTCATCTCTTATCTTCGCACGAAGATGACGGAGATGGGCTTTCTCGAGATCCAGACGCCGATCCTAAGCGCTTCCTCACCCGAGGGCGCACGGGACTATATCGTTCCCTCAAGGAAATTCAAAGGCATGTTCTATGCCCTGCCGCAGGCGCCTCAGCAGTACAAGCAGTTGCTGATGGTCTCCGGCTTTGACAAGTATTTCCAGATCGCGCCGTGCTTCCGCGACGAGGACTCTAGGGCGGACCGCTCTCCGGGCGAGTTCTATCAGCTCGATTTCGAGATGAGCTTCGCGACACAGGAAGATGTTTTCAAAGCGGGCGAGGAGGTCCTTACCGCGACGTTCCGCAAGTTCGCGCCGGAGGGTGCCGCCGTGACGGACGCGCCGTATCCGGTCTTTCCTTATAAGCAGGCGATGCTGGAGTTCGGGACCGATAAGCCCGACCTAAGAAACCCGCTTCGCATCATTGACGTGACGGAGTTCTTTTCGCGCTGTACTTTTAAGCCCTTCCACGGCAAGACCGTCCGCGCGATCAAGGTCCGCGGCGAGATGGCGAAAAGTTTTCACGAAAAGCTCCTCGCCTTCGCGCAGTCGATCGGCATGGGCGGACTGGGCTACCTGGAGGTCGCCGGGGATCGGTCTTTTAAGGGCCCGATCGATAAGTTCATCCCCGACGGGATGAAATCCGAGATGCTTGAACTGGGCGGCCTTGCCGTCGGCGATACGATCTTCTTTATCGCCGACCGCGAGGAGCGCGCGAATCTTTTCGCGGGACAGATCCGGACCGAGCTCGGCGCGCGCCTCGACCTTCTGGAAAAGAACGCGTATCGCTTCTGCTTCGTAAACGATTTTCCGATGTATGAATTCGATAAGGAAACGAAGAAGATCATCTTCACGCATAATCCCTTCTCCATGCCTCAGGGCGGACTGGAGGCGCTTACCGGGAAGGATCCTCTGGAGATCCTCGCCTATCAGTACGACATCGTTTGTAACGGCGTCGAGCTGTCCTCGGGCGCGGTCCGGAACCA
>JAFGGR010000072.1 GCA_016930475.1 Clostridiales bacterium
AGACTGCCCGCGGACCGGGTTCGTGACATAAGTCACGGATTTTTCCGGATGAACCGGGACTTTTTTCGAAAAATTGCCAAGGCGCGCCCCGACAGCCGACTTTTCGCAGCAGATTACGAAGTGATCGGCGATGTGCTATCCTTTTCTCAGAAAGATACTTCCGCGATTCGCGAAAAGCACCTCACCGCCCTCGCCCGATATCTGCCGAAGGAGAAAATATTTACCGTATGAGAAACAGAGAAATCTCCGAAATGCCCTTGGAATATCCCGCGAAAATCGCTCTGGTCACCGGCGCCTCGTCCGGGATCGGACTTGCGATCACGCACATGCTTCTTCTAAAAGGATGGTCCGTGTACGCACTCGCGCGCCGGGAATTTACCTTGCCGGAAGGTTCCGGCCGCCTGATCCGCGTCTCCTGCGACCTTCTGGACCCGAAAGCTCTTCGATCCGCTGTTGATCGGATCCTCGACGAAATGTCCGCGCTTGATCTCCTGGTCAATTGCGCCGGGATCGGCCTGTTCGGTCCGCACGAGCAATTGAAACCGGAGGATCTTTCCGAAATGCTTCGGCTGAACCTCGAGGTACCGATTCTCTTATGTCGCCTGACGCTCCGCGCGCTCAAGGCGTCGAAGGGGAAAATCATCAACATCTCTTCGGTCACGGCCGAAAAGGACAGCGTCTTCGGATGCGCCTATGCCGGTTCCAAAGCAGGCCTGTCAAAGTTTTCGAAGTCCCTGCTTGAAGAAGTCCGAAAATCCGGTGTCGGGGTCAGCGTGATCCAGCCGGATCTGACGCGAACGGAGTTTTACGAGTCCCTGGACTTCGAGCCCGACGCGGATCCCGCCGCCGCGCTCCTCCCCGGGCAGGTCGCGGACGCGGTTGCCTATATTCTTGACGCGCCGGAAAACCTCGTCGTCGAAGAGCTGACACTCCGCCCGCAGATCAATCGAATCCGCAGAAAAAATACGGGGACGACCCGGCACGGCACGCCCGTGCCGCCGTCCTGACTTCAAGTCAAGCGGGCGTCACGGATCACTTTGAAAAATGTCCTTGGCGATCGCGCTGAAATACCAAGCGAGAAAAACGAAAATCCCAAGAAGAAACATCGGTACGATCGGTTCCATAAGAGGTCTCCTTCCACCTGTCGCGCTTGCGGCACGTGATGTTTTCTGACCTCATTATCGCCTTTGACCTGTACCATTGATGTCTCTTTTGAACAGATGTTCGGTTTTCTTTCTCGTAACCACAACAACTGTCCCGAGGAGAACTATTTCTCCTCGGTTTCCTCAGTGTAGCCTTCATCGGAGAGCCACTGCTTGAGGTTGGCAATGTTGTTCTTGCTGATATCATTGGTCTTATATAGTGACGCGATCAAATTCTTGATCGGACCGATACCCGTCCGGAGCATCGCATTACGGGTAACACGAAGCGAGTACTCCTCCCGGGACATGGTCGGAACGTAATAGTTCGTCCGCCCCTTCTTTTCGACGATCTCCAGCATCTCTCTTCCCGTCAGACGTGACAAAAAGGTCGTTACGGTGGTCATTTTCCACTTGATGTTTTCGGGAAGATTCCCGATCACATAAGCTGAATTCACCTTCTTCCCCGCGTCCCAGATGATGTTCATGATGATCATTTCCGATTCAGTGATCTTTTGCATTTTTTCTCCTTTTCCCGGCTTAGCCGATTTTCAGTATGTTTGAATAATCTTTACCGTTCGAACTGTAAAATATGTCCACGGATGCGGTACATCCGGAAGAACCGTAGGGAATCTGCGAAACACATTCATATATTACCCCGTAGGGTCCGACCTCCATTCGAAGCACAAAATCATCGACGAGACGGGCAACCGATATCATCTCATGCCTTGTTGCATAAAGCGATCTCCCGTATGTTTTACCGGTCTGATCCCCTTGCTCCGTCAGCCCTTCGCGATAATCAGCCAGATAAAAAACCTCCGTCTGCCTGTCATTTGAAATCAAGGCGAACTCGTCCACCTGACCGGCCACGAAGTCTGTTCTGCCATTCGCTCCGACTCGATTGAGCTGACCTTCATCGTTAAGATAATAAACGGAGCGGTCTGCGGCAAAAACGATCTGATCCGCGGACGAAATCGACCCGAGCAACTCGATCCGCTCGTTCTTGATTGTTCCGAATGTGTTGTCCATGATCAGAAGCTTCCCTTCCTTGTTGCGATAGATGACGCGATACCCATCCGAGGTGTAAGCGGTCACCCTGCCGGGGATGACAATCGTATCCGAATGGTCGACGAAATTCACCAACACCCCCAGGGTTTGACCGCTCTTGCTGTTGTATCCGAACATTGCCACGCCGTCTTCCTGACCTTCTCTCAGCTCCTCGACAGTCAGGGTATAGCCGCCGGGAAATACAAGTTGGTTCATGATGACCGTATCCGGCAAGCATAGAATTTCCGAATAGTTTTCGATAACGGTCGCTTTCTGCCCGTTGGTATATGAGGTCACTTTATCTTCGGATACCACGATCGCTTCCGTTCTGTCACGGGACAGAATAAGACGCTGTGGCGAGTCCGCACTGAAATCACCTCCGCGGACCAATTCAACGGTCCTTCCTTCATACATAACGGACAAGAGAGGCTTTCCCCTGTCATCCCGAACAAAATATACGACATCACCGACGTCGGACAGTGCAAGTATGCTTCCGCTGACGTCCGGCGACAGAGTCTGCCCGCTTTCGGGAAACAACACCCGGACCGTGCCGTCCGCGGAGGGGGTATAACCGAATGCAAGTCCATGCGGAGAAAGAGCAAATTCCCCGTAGACACGGGAAATCGATGTTATCGCTTCTCCGGTCCCGGGGTTAAAAAGGACAACAGAGCCGAGGTTTTCATCCATATTTCCTCCCGTCCGATAAGCAACCGTCTTGCCGTCTGAGGACATGGTAAAAGTCGAAACATCATCCGCAACCCGAAGCGCTTGTTGTCCATCGGAATAATAGAGGATCATGCTGTTCGATTCTCTGTTTTCCGAGAGAAAAACGACGGATTCACGGTTTGTTGAGTATCGTGTGGTTTCGACTGATTCGGCCGAAAAACCGGGAACCCTTTCACAGATATTTGCCCCTGCGATGACCGTATCACTGCCTTTTGAGATAACGATCAATTCCGCTGAATAGTCGGCCGGCTCGACGATCACCGGGACCGGCTCAGGTTCGGTCGGTTCTGTTTCGAGGATCGGTACGGTCTCTTCGACTTCCGGCACGCTCACCTCCGGAACGGGGATCTCCGCGCGGTCAGCCCTCACACTTCGAATCGAGAGCGCCATGGTAAACCCGGTCAACACACCGACGGACATGACCGTCAGGATCGTTATTACCGACATGATCTTATCGCTCCGCCTCATCTGTCGATACTTCATTATATTTTTCAATCTCGTCTTCACGTGGTCGGAATCCCCGGCAAAGGACATCAGCGTTGGCGGATAATCCGGCTCGGGAGCGGCGGAATAGTCCATAAAATCCAATATCGCCATCGCGTAGCCCTTACGTCCGTCCTCGCCGAGTCGGACGGCTACCGCTTCATCGCAGGCATTTTCGCAAGCCATCGTCACCCGATTACGAATGATCCACGCGAACGGATTGAACCAATGGAGGACCGCGACGCATTCCGCAATGGTTTTGGTCAGCAGATCCTTGCGTTCGATATGAAGCAGTTCGTGCATCAGCGCATAACAAATGTCCTCTCTATTCTCCGCATGCTCGGGCATCACCACCGTCGGCCTGAAAATACCGAAAACGAACGGAGAAGGAATCGCGGCGTCGCGCATTTTTATTCCGGTCCGGATCTCCTCAGGGATGGCGAAAACCCACCGTTCATCACTGGGAACGCTTCTCCGGATAATGCTGTTCCGAAACTTGTAATAACGTATGAGTTTCCAACTTGCCATTATGACCACTCCTGCGATCCACACAAAAAATAGAGCCGTTTTCACCGTCACTCCGGCAAAGGGTATCGGTTTATCGGGTATCGCCCCTGCTTCATTCGGATACATCCGTAAAACCTCGGCGACCGTCCGGTCCATGAATTGAACATAACCGTCCCGAAAACCTAACGGG
>JAFGGR010000073.1 GCA_016930475.1 Clostridiales bacterium
CGTACAGGAGAAGAAGGAGCATTCCCCATAACAGATTTCCGCTTCCCGCGACGATCGCGAGGAGTGCGATCAAGACCGGGGTGGAGCACGGAGAAGAGAAAATTCCGCCCAGAATGCCGGCCAGAAGGGCGCCGATGTAGCCGGTCTTTTTGTTTTTCGAGAGGAGGTAACTGGAGGGGACGAGATTGAAGACGCCCCAGATTTGGAGTGCCATCAAGACCATCAGGACGCCCAGAAATATATACCACCAGGACGCCGACGTCCCGATGAGGCGGCCGGCCAGGGCGGCGATGGCACCGAGGACGGTGAAGGTCAGCGCGGTGCCCGCCGCAAAGGTCAGGGACAGACGGAACGCCTTGCCGGGATCCTTTTCTCCGACGCCTCCGACGTATCCGATGACCAGCGGGATGCTCGACAGGGAGCAGGGCGTAAAAGAGGTCAATATTCCGGCGGCTACGGCCAGAAGGGGCGCCAGCCACATGTTTTCCTTCATCAATTGAGACAACGACTCCAGAAGTTCGGTCATGGAGTCACCCCCATATCCTCAAGGATCAGGAGCATCTCTTCCTCGGTCAGCATTCCCTCGTGTAGGGTCAACGCATGTTCGCCGGTATCGCGATTGTTATAATTGGAAAAGTCAATGCCGATATCCTTGCCGGGTACATATGGAGTTCCGTCGGCGTTGATGATCATCTGCGTCGGGATCAGGGTGATCGGGTAACCGGTCGCCGCGTCGGTATACTTCCACACATCGAGAAACTTAATGATTGCCTTTCCCTGCATCGACTCGTTCACGGTGATCAGGTCGGGCTTCATCCGACGACACGGGTCACAATCCTCCGATCCGAAGTCAAAAATGATCGGTAAGCCGTAAGAGGTCAGTTTCTCAAGGTCGATTTTATCGGTTTCCAGGAGGAAATCTTCGTTCGCCTCGATCGTAGTTTCGGCGGGGACATTTTCTCCGCTCGAAAACGAAGGGGTCGTCTCTTTCGGCGCAATAGTATCCACGTTTTTATAAAGCCAGATCGCTCCGATCGCGATCACGATCAGAACGGGGATCAGTATTTTCACGAGCGTTTTCTTGTTCATTGTTCGTCTCCTTTTCGTTCCGGACAGCATCCGCCCTCAACGGTCGGAATCGTTTCGATCAATCCGGCGGCAAACATGCACCCGGAGCGATTGATCGAGTAATAGGTCCATTTGCCTTCCCGGCGGTCGGTCACCAACCCCGAGTCGCATAATATTTTCATGTGATAGGAAAGGGAGGACTGGGGAAGATCCAGCTCGTCCTTGATCGCGCACGCGCAGCGCTCGCAACCCTTGAGCATGGAAAGGATCCGAAGTCTCCGTTCGTCCGCCAGCGCGTTGAAAATCTTCGCTTGTTTTTCGATCGTAGGGCTCATTCCGTTACCTCAAATCCAAAAATTTAGATGTGTTTATTATGCGGGACATATCCAAAAAAGTCAATATGAGATTTATGAGGCGGGAGGAGGCACTTTTGATAAGTGCCGGCGGCCATTCGGCCTCGTCGATCGCGCCCTACCGTAACTGCTGTTCCTTGTTGAAAAACGTCCGGTACCCGAGCTGCAAAAGCAGGATGACGCACAGCGAAACCGATCCGAATATCCCGAACATGATCGCGATCTGGTACGCGATCGCCGTCGTCGGCAGGGTCCCGGAGAGGATCTGACCGGTCATCATGCCCGGCAGGAAGACGATGCCCATGCCGAGCATCGAGTTGATCGTCGGCATGATCGCCGCGTCGAAAGTCGAGTTGATGATCTCCCGGACGGCTTCCCGCGGCTCGGCTCCGAGGATCAGCGCCTCTTCGACGGAAGCCTTGCGAACGGTCATCCCCTCGAGGAGCGATTTTACGCCGAGCGAGATGCCGGTCATCGAGTTTCCGACGAGCATCCCTGCGATCGGGATGAAATATTGCGGATCATACCAGGGCGCGATTCGTACGACGACCAAGAGGAAATAGAGGAGGCACAGGAGCGTACCCGAACAGATCGCGAGTGCAATCACCCGCTTGAGCCCGCCCGAAAGCTTTCCCTTGAATTTTCGAAAAACGGTAAACACCGCAAACGCTTCCATCAACAGAATGATCCCGACGGTTACAAACGGATGTGGATTCTCAAAAATATACACGAGCAGATATCCGACGAGCACCAGCTGGAGCGTCATTCGGATCGACGCCAGGAGGATTTCTTTTTCGCGTCGGATGCCCCGCGCGCGGACGATCGCGAGCACAACGAGCACGAATACGTACGCGAGGGCGACCTGTACAATTGTCAGTTCCCGAATCCCGTTCATACGCTCCTCCGTTCCGCGACCTTATTTCGGATCTCGACGATGTCGTCGGAGTATTTTTCCGCGACGGCGGCGGAGTGTGTGACGAGGACCAGGGTCTTGCCTTTCTCGCGGACGCAGGAGGCGATCATCTCAATGACGGCGACTGCCGTATTCTCATCCAGAGACGAGGATGGCTCGTCCAGAAGGTAGACCGGCGCGTCGAGAAGAAGGACGCGGCCCAAAGCAAGGCGCTGTTTCTCGCCGCCGGAGAGCTTGTCGACCGGTTCGGAGAGCGGCTTATTGAGATGCACGCGATCAAGCGTCTCCGAGAGAACATTGTCTTCGGGAAGCGGCGCTTTTCGAAAAAGAAGGCCCGCGAGCAGGTTGTCGCGGACGTTTCCCTCAAACATCACGGGCGTCTGCGAGAGCATGCAGACTTCGCGGCGGTGAAAGACCGAGTCGATCTCCCGAAGCGTGCGGTCGTGATAAAAGATTTCCCCGGCGGTCGGGGAGACCATTTTATTGAGCATGCGCAGAAGCGTCGTCTTGCCGCTTCCGCTCGCGCCGAGAAGCGACGTGACGCGGCTGCCCCCGATCGTAAGAGAGGGAACACGAAGGATATCCATGAATGTGACGGAGTCGAAACGAAACATAGGCACCTCTTCTTCTAATTTGAGTATACGGTAAACGGACTCGGATCCGTTCAAATCTCTATCCACGGTACCCCGCCGTAGTGACCCGCGGCGACACGTCCCAGCTCGGCGCCCTTCCGAAGCGCCAGACGGATGTTTTTTGACGCGATATACTCAGCGGTGAAACCGGCTTGAAAAGCGTCTCCGCAGCCGGTCGTGTCGACGACCTTTTCGAGCGGGAGGGCGGGCTCGAAGAGGGTCTCACCGTCGCGGATCGCGACACTGCCGCCGGCGCCGAGCGTCAGCACGATGATGCCCGAAAAGCGACGGGACAGCGCGATCAGATCCGGCAGTTGTCCCGGGACGCCGCCGAAATAGGCGATGTCGACCGTGTCCAGCCCCTGTTCGAGAAGCTCGTACGTATCAAAGTGCAGGAAATCGACGGCGAGGAAATTGCGCGGCGTTTTTGATCGGAGCGCCTCGGGGTAGTTGATACCGTTCGCATGCGTCGACCAC
>JAFGGR010000074.1 GCA_016930475.1 Clostridiales bacterium
CAATATCTTTCCCCGTACCGGCATGATCGCCTGAAACTCGGCGTCCCGACCCATCTTACAAGCCCCGAGAGCGGAGTCGCCCTCCACGATATAGAGCTCCCGCATCGCGTTATCCCGTGTCCTGCAATCGACGAACTTCTTGACCCGGTTCCCGATGTCGATAGAGCCCATCAGCTTCTTCTTCACATTCAGGCGTGTCTTTTCGGCGTTCTCCCGGCTCCTCTTGTTGATAAGGAGCTGCTCGATGACCTTGTCGGCATCCGTCTTATTCTCGATGAACCAGATCTCGAGCTTTTCGCGGATCAATTCGCTCATGAACTCCTGAATGAATTTGTTGCTGATGGCTTTCTTTGTCTGGTTCTCATAGCTCGTTTGAGTCGAAAAGGAACTCGTCACCAAGATCAGGCTGTCCATGATGTCCTGAAATGTGATCTTGCTTTCCCCATTCTTGTACTTATCGCGGAGACGGATCTGTCGGTCGATCTCTGCCGTGAATGAATTGCGTACCGCTTTGTCGGGTGCGCCGCCATGCTCCAGAAAACTGGAGTTGTGGTAATACTCCAGAACATTGAATTCATTGTTGAACGAAAAAGCGATCTGCGCACGCACTTTATAGTCCGGCTTATCCGCGCGATCCCTTCCCTTTCCGATTCCGTCAAAGGAATACGGAGCAGTCAAAGGCGTCTCGCCGCCCAATTCAGCGATGTAACCCAAGATCCCTTCCGGATAGCAGAAGGAAAAATCCTCACCGCTTTCATCATCCTTCAGGACAAAGGTCACGCCGCTGTTAACGACAGCCTGCCTCTTGATGATGGTCTTAAAGGTTTCAAGCGGGATGACGATCTCGGTAAAAACCGCACGGTCGGGCTTCCATTTCTGGATCGTTCCGGTCCTCTTAAAGCGAGTCGGCTCCTTAATAAGTTCCCCGGCAACCTCGCCCTTCTCGAAATGCAGTGAGTATTTGTATCCGTCCCGAAAAACAGTAACGTCGAAAAAATCAGAGGCGTATTGCGTTGCGCAAGCGCCCAGTCCGTTGAGGCCGAGACTGAATTCATAGTTCTCGCCCGTGTCGTTATTGTATTTACCGCCGGCATATAATTCGCAGTAGACCAGTTCCCAATTGAAGCGGTCTTCCTTACTGTTGAAGTCCAAGGGGATCCCGCGTCCGAAGTCCTCAACCTGGATCGTTCCGTCCGCGAAACGGACCACATCGATCCGGTCGCCGTGCCCTTCCCGTGCTTCGTCGATGGAATTGGAGAGAATCTCGAAAAACGAGTGCTCACACCCCTCCAGTCCGTCGGAACCGAAGATGACCCCGGGGCGTTTGCGAACCCGGTCCGCTCCCTTAAGTGAAGTGATGCTCTCGTTGTCGTAAACCGATTTCTTGGGCATGAATGTCCTCCCGATGCCGTCATAATGAAGCGAAGCCCGACGATACGGACCTACACAAATAGGTTAACACAATACCCCATAATTGGGATTCCCACAAGTTAACATTATTGTTTCATTTTTTGAAAATCAATTGTTTATATTAGAAAATCTCGCTTTATAAAATATCTGTAGCCACTCGTTCGGTTTACCGGACAATGTCGATGAGAAAAGGACATTTTCCGCCGGAGTTCCGCAGAACCGCTATGCGGTTCGAGGACCTGTTTGACGCCGGAAAATGTCCTTTTCGACTATTGGCGAGCCTAGGAGGACTCGAACCTCCGACCCACAGCTTAGAAGGCTGTTGCTCTATCCAACTGAGCTATAGACCCATGATGTCAATGGCGGCCATATGGCCGCCATCGAATTGGAGCGGGTGATGGGGATCGAACCCACGTGGTCAGCTTGGAAGGCTGAAGTTCTACCATTGAACTACACCCGCATATTTTATTCGGAACCGGCGACCCCGAGCGGTTATTCCGCGAACGGGAAGTTCACTCTTATGATGCGATCATGATGCCGCAACCGAGAAAACTCGCCTAGACATAATACAACACCGTTCGTTTCTTGTCCATAGTAACCGGAACCCTTCATCCGTTAAATTCACCGATCCCTCTTGTTGAATAAAAAGAGAACACAAGTGACTCGTGTTCTCTTCCGTAATTGCGATTACGATGCGGGCCTGTGCTATTCCGGCAAATCAAAGCTATTCCTAATCCGCCGGCTTGGTCTCCGATAAATACTCTCCGGATACGTAATAGCCCCCGTCTTCCAATTTAAACCAGTCATTGCCCGTCTTGGCCACTACGACGACCTGCATACCGCGGGTCAACGCGGCGACCTGATCGTATTGAGTTCCGGGGCCTTTGCGAACACGCAGAAAATCAGAGGAAATATTGACATACTTCGGCAGAGGATTGGTAAGCAAATTCTCTGTCCAATCGATCTCCTCGTCATTACTCGGAAGCGTGCCGCGGATAATGCTCAGGACCGTCGTCGGCGTGGTGTCCGCAGGCGGAGTGGTCGTGGCGGTTGCCTTCGAGGTCATCTTCGTCTCGGGTCGGTCGTTATCCTTATCTCCGCATGCAGCCAGAGCAAAAACACATCCGAATACGAGAACCAGTGCAATTATTTTCTTGATCGCGTTCACAGACATATGACTACTCTCCTTTGAACGATGAGTCCCAAAACGGATGCTTCATATCAAATCAATCATACATATTATAGCGCCATTTTGTCAAAACAAAAACGGAAAAGCGAAAAAGTTACCGGATTATCTCGGGATTGAAATAATTGTCGTTAATTAGCGCGTACATATAATGGTCCTCCCATTTGCCGTTGATCGCCATATATTTCCCGGACAAGCCCGACCGAACAAAACCGCAACGCTCGATGGTCTTTATGGATCTTTCGTTTCGGGGCATGATGTCCGCCTGGATGCGATGCATCTTCCAAGTCGAAAACATATATCGGCACGCGCAAATGATCGCCTCCGCCATGTATCCCTTGCCGACCTCGTCCTTGTCCAGGTGGTAGCCCATCAGGCAAGACTGTAACGCGCCCCGGATGATACCGGAAAAAGCAAGTCTTCCGATGATCCGGTCCGGGTCCGACTGCTTGATCAGCCAGAAGCCGCACTGGCTCTTATCAAAGAATGCGTTCATATCGGATCTCAGATATTGCTTCTGGATATACGTCGTGTAATAGGCGTCCTGATGAAGCTGGTGAAAAGGCTCGTGAAAAACCCGGTTACGAGCCAGATAATCCGTGACTTTATCGGCGGCGGAAGGCGACAGGACCGAAAGGATCAATCGGTCGGAACGAAGATCGAAAACCGATCTGATCGAATTGGATGGTTTGATGAACACTCGATCACCGCCGTTTCAATTGATAGAAAGATTATATCACAACCCGGAGTGACCGGAGCAGTGTCCCGTTTGTCTAAATGATGTATAATATTTATCAAACAAAGGTCCGCAAACCACTGCTCGGCTTCGGGAGGAACTCATTCATGGAATACGGTTATATCCGCGTTTGCGCGTGCACTCCTGCTCTTTCTTTATCCGATCCCGCTTCGAATGCGAAGGAACTGGTTTCCTGCGTCGCAAAAGCGCACGAACTCGGGGCATCCGTAGCGGTCTTTCCGGAAATGAGTATCACCGGATACACGTGCGGCGATTTGTTCGGGCAGCAGAGATTGCGCGCCTTGGCAGAAGACGCTCTGGTAACGTTGGTCGATCAGACCCGGCGGTTCCCAGTATTATTTGCCGTAGGGCTTCCTCTGATGGTCGGATCCAAGCTTTTCAACTGTGCGGCTGTCGTATGTATGGGCAACATCCTGGGATTTGTCCCCAAGCGGAATCTTCCGAACTTCGGCGAGTTCTACGAACGCCGCCACTTTTCGAGCGGCCCTTTGGGTGGCACAGTGACCTTTAAGGGTCAATCATATCCGTTTGGGACCGATCAGATCTTTGTCTGTAAAAGCATCCCCAACCTTCGCGTCGCACTGGAGATTTGCGAGGATCTTTTCGTACCCGCGCCTCCCTCCTCCAAGCATGCCGTATACGGCGCGACGGTGATTTTGAATCTTTCCGCCAGTGATGAGCTCGTGACCAAGGCCGATTACAGAAGAAACCTCTTGCGTGTACAGTCGGCGCGATCGATTTGCGCTTATGTTTATGCGGACGCGGGTTTCGGAGAATCGACGACGGATATGGTCTTTGCCGGACATAATTTGATCGCCGAGAACGGCTTGATCCTCGGGGAGTCGCCGCTTTTCTCCGAGGAGATCATATATCGGGACATCGACCTCGACTTGCTGGTCCAGGATCGGATCCGGCAGTCCACCTTCCCCGCACGAACGATCGAATTTCCGGAGTCCGATTACCGGATTACTGAATTTGATATCCCGCAACCGTTTTTCGAGTTTCAAAGGACGATCTCCCGTTACCCGTTCGTTCCGCCGGACGAAACGGAGCTAAGCACGCGATGCGAGACCATCCTGTCCATCCAGGCGGCAGGACTGGCCCGCAGAATGGCGCACACCGGTATGCGGGACGCGGTCATCGGGCTCTCGGGCGGCCTCGATTCCACGCTGGCCTTTCTGGTCACCGTACGCGCGTTTAAAATGCTTTCATTGCCGGCGGAAGGGATCCACGCGATCACGATGCCCGGCTTCGGTACGACCGATCGAACGCTCGCGAACGCGATCCGTCTTGCACGTGATAGCGGAGCTGATTTACGCGAGATCGACATCAGAGCCTCCGTGTCGCAACACTTTTCGGACATCGGACACGATCCGAACGACCAGGGTGTCACTTATGAGAACGCTCAAGCGCGGGAGCGCACTCAGATCCTCATGGATATTGCCAACTCGGTCGGCGGCCTGGTCATCGGGACCGGCGATTTGTCCGAGATCGCGATCGGGTGGTCAACCTATAACGGCGACCATATGTCAATGTATGCCGTTAACTCATCCGTGCCGAAAACTCTGATCCGGAGCCTTATACGCTACCTGATCATCGACGCGGGCCCGGAGGAGGCGGCACTGCTTACCGATATTCTGGACACGCCGCCCAGCCCTGAACTTCTGCCTCACGACAACAACCGGATCACTCAGGTCACCGAGGATATCATCGGCCCGTATGAACTGCATGATTTCTTCCTGTATTACCTCGTACGTTACGGCTTTTCGCCGCGGAAAATCGTTTTCATGGCACAACATGCCTTCACCGGTGTATATGAACGCGCGGTGATCATTCGATGGATGAAGGTGTTCCTGAAACGGTTCTTCTCTCAGCAGTTCAAGCGTTCCTGTATGCCCGACGGCCCGAAAATCGGCTCGGTCTGCCTCTCACCCAGAGCCGACTGGCGCATGCCGAGCGACGCGGCGGTCAACGCGTGGCTGACCGACTTGGACGGGGCGGATTGATCTCTTTTTACTACAGAAAATAAAACCGGCCATTCATCGAATGACCGGTTTCTTTTACTCCAGATCCGGATCCTCAGGCGGCTCGGACTTCCTGCGAATATCCGGGAAATCCAATGATGGGGCTTCCTTCGCGGAGGTAGTATGCTTATCGATCTCACCGGGGACATATTTAAATCCGAATTCCGGAGCCTTTGGCTGAATCGGCGGAGCCTTTGTGACAGGAGGTGTATTAACATTCAAAGAGTCCTTATCCGAGGGTGCGGGGTTCGGCTTCGCCGGATCCGCAGTCGGGGATTGACTGACCGGAGTCGATTTCTCCGGAGCGGAATTCGGGGCCTGAGGTGGGACACTGCCTGTCGCCTTTGCCGAAGCCTGAACCCCTGTCCTAAGTTGCTCGGCAGCCTGTTCCTTATTCATCTGTTCATCCAACTCAAGCTTCAGACGGACCGGTATATGCTCCGGTATCGGATTGTCC
>JAFGGR010000010.1 GCA_016930475.1 Clostridiales bacterium
GACGCTCCTGGCGCTCGGCACCTGTCCGCGAAAAGCGCTCGCCAATGTCCAACGCCTTTACCGTGCCGGAGGCGGCGCACAGTACGGGTTTTACGAAGCGCTGGATTACAGCAGTCCAGACCCCAATACCATGAGCGATCATTCGACGATCAAGAGCTTCATGACCCATCATTTGGGCATGAGTCTTTCCGCCATTAACAACCTTTTGAACGATAATATCCTCCAGACCCGTTTTCATCGGGACCCGATGATCCGGGCCAATGAAATTCTCCTGGAGGAGCGATTTACCTCGCCGATGGTCACTATTGCGAGCATCGGGTACACCATTGACGTCGAGAGCGAGCAACCGGCCCGGGAAGAAATTCAGAGCCGGATCATCAATACGGTCTATACTCCGGTGCCGACGGCACACGTACTGAGCAACGGGCATTTTCAAATGATGATGACCTCACAGGGCGACGGTTTTTGCGCCTTCGATCACATCCGTCTCAATCGCTGGCGATCCGACCGGAATTACGGCGGAGGAACGTATGTGTATATCCGGGAGCCGGTTACGGGACGTCTCTGGAGTTCGGCGTTTGCGCCGGTAAACATTCGACCGGACACGTACCAGATGATATTTTCTCACGATAAGGTGGAAATCAAAAGAAGAGACGGGCCGATATCGACATTGACCGAAGTGACCGTATCTCCCGTGGATCCGATCGAGATCCGGCGCGTCACTCTGACCAATCACGGAGCGAGAACGACTCATCTTGAACTCACGAGTTATCTTGAGGTCGTCGCCGATGACCCGATGGCGGACATGAGTCACCCGGCCTACAGTAAATTGTTCATCGAGACACAGTTCATGCCCGAACGGAGTCTGATCATCGCCCGTAGAAGACCCAAATCCGATCAAGATCGCAGCGGATATGTCATGCATCTGGTCCGTACCGAAGCGGAGTTGTCCGTACCCGTGCGATACGAAACCAGTCGTCAGGACTTCATCGGCAGGGGAGGTTCGACCGCTTCTCCGGAGGCACTGATGCCGGGCAACACTTTGATCGGTAAGGGAGGGACCCCTACCGACCCGATCATGAGCCTGCAAGTCAGTGTATCGATCGCGACGGGACGAAGCGTATCGGTCAGTTTCGTAACCGGGTACTGCTCCTCCATGAACGCGCTTTTGAACCTTTGCGATAAGCTGGCTGTTCGCTTAAGTGACGAGGACATCTTCAAACTCGCCCGAACCAGCAGTCTTCTTGAGATCGAGTATTTTAAAATCCGATCCGTTCAACTGAACGCGATCCAGAACCTCGTCGGAGCGATCTATTGTCCGACTAACGCTTTTCGCGAGGGAACGGACGAGCTGATGAGGAACACGCTGGGACAGAGCGGATTATGGCGGTTCGGCATTTCCGGCGACCGCCCGGTCTTATTGCTTCGCATCTCCGAAACGAAGGACAGAAACACGTTGAAGGATGTTTTACTGGCATACGAGTTTCTCCGTCTGCAAAAGGTTCGGACGGACCTGATCGTCCTGAACGAAGCCGAGGGCGGATATGACGATACGATCCAGCAGATGATTTTTGAGGAAACATCTCAGGTGCGCGTTTTTGAGCATAGCTTGAGTCGTTTGGGTATCTATGTGATCCGGGCTTGTCAGATCAGTTTGGAGGAGAAGACACTGCTTCTTGCGTGCGCTCGGATTATTTTTACACATCAGACAGGTATATATTTCCGCAAGGTCTTGCTCGCCGAGTCGGAATCGCCGCAAGGAGAGATCATTCGTCTGACGGCCGGAAATCATGAAACGACCGCCGGTAACGGGTCGAACGGATATCTCGGAGAGCCGGTCCCCGAATTCTTCAACGGGATCGGCGGCTTTGTCAGGGATGGGCGCGAATACGAGATCCGATTGAACGGGAAGACCAAGACGCCCGCGCCGTGGATCAACGTGATCACAAACGGCCGGTTCGGCTTCCAAATCTCCGAGATCGGTTCCGGCTATACCTGGCAGGGCAACAGTCGTGAGAACAAATTGACCGTCTGGAGCAACGATCCGGTTTTGGATCCGCCCTCCGAGGTCATCTACGTCCGGAATAACCGAACGGGCGTCGTCGTCTCACCATGCGCCCTGATACCCGGTGCAGACGGCGTCTTCAGCGTTCGCCACGGCTTCGGCTATTCCGTCTTTGTCCGGAAGCATGCGGAGTTTGAACTGACTCTGACCGTGTTTGCGGCAGAGGAAGCCCCCGTTAAGCTTATGATGCTGACGATCGAAAACAAAACGAAGGCGATGGCCGATATCAGCGCGGCCCTTTATGCGGAATGGGTCCTGGGCGCTTTTCGAGAACTGACCGAGCGATTCATTGTTACCGAATTCCGAAGCGACCCGGAGATCTTTACCGCGCGCAATACCTACCGTGAGAAAAAAGCGAGGGGTATTGCGTATCTTTTCTCCGGTTGCAAGGTCACGGCATACACGGGTGATCGCGAAACATTTATCGGTAATAACGGAAGTATCTTTTATCCCGCCGGGCTTCTCGCATCCGGTTTTCCGACAAAAACCGGAGCCGGTCTTGACCCGTGCGGGGTCATCTTGTGCGATGCGAGTATAGCACCGCGGGGGAAGGAAACCTTTATTTTCGGTATGGGGTACGCGTCGGATGTAGAGGAAGCCTCAGAGACCGCCGACCGTTTTCGAAAGCCGGAACAGGTCTCGGACGAGCTCGAGCGGGTCCGCCAATTCTGGGGCAAGATCCCCGGAAACGTTACAATCAAGACCCCGAACCGAGCGATGGATATCCTGATGAACGGATGGCTGATGTATCAGGTCGTCGCGTGCCGGTTGATGGCGCGCGCCGCATTTTATCAGTGCGGCGGCGCGTACGGCTTCCGTGATCAACTGCAGGATGTCCTGGCGGTGATGGATTATGACTCCGAGCTTACCCGGAAGCAAATCCTTCTTTGTTGCTCCCGGCAATTTGTCGAGGGCGACGTTCAACACTGGTGGCATCATCCGGACGGTCCGGGTGTCCGAACGCGTATTTCGGACGATCTCCTGTTCCTGCCTTATGCCGTCGCGAAATACATTCAACACACCGGCGATTCAGCCTTTCTTCGGGAGAAAACGCCTTATCTGGAGGGTGATTTACTCGAGCCCGACCGGCATGAACGCGTCTCGGAGACTGTCGTTTCCCAAGAACAAGGTGACGTCTATGAGCACTGTGTGCTGGCCATCGAACGCGCTTGCGCATTCGGACAGCACCGATTGCCGCTCATCGGCGGAGGAGACTGGAATGACGGAATGAATGCGGTCGGACGGGAGGGTAAAGGAGAGAGTGTGTGGCTCGGATGGTTTCTTTACCACGTTCTGGATCTTTTCGTGCCGATATGCATCGGGCAGGGCGACCGAGAGCGGACGGACCATTTTCGACGTGTAATGAGCGGATTAAAGGAGGCGCTCGAAAAGCATGCGTGGGACGGCCAGTGGTACCTTCGAGCGTTTTTCGATAACGGAAAGCCGATGGGTTCCGCGCGCAATGAGGAATGCCGGATTGATTCGATCAGTCAGTCATGGGCAGTGATTTCCGGAGCGGCAGACAAACATCGTGCATTGATCGCACTTCGGTCGGCGCATCGACTCCTGATCAGCCAAGAGGAAGGGATCATCCGATTGTTGACACCTCCGTTCGATCGGGGCGAAAACAATCCCGGCTATATCAGAGGATACAATCCCGGCATCCGCGAAAACGGCGGCCAGTACACCCATGCCGCCGTCTGGATGGCCATCGCCTTCTGTGAATTGGGCGATCCCGAGGAAGCATACCGCCTCATCAATATGTTGAATCCCATTCATGCCACCGCCGATTTCCGCTTGGTCAGCCGCTATCAGAATGAGCCTTACGTCATGACCGCGGACGTTTCCGACGGTTATCCGAATATCGGACGGGGAGGATGGAGCTGGTATACGGGCGCGGCCGGGTGGATGTATCGCGCTGTCCTTGTACACCTGCTGGGTGTTGTTCGAGAAGGGCAGTGTTTGGTGTTTACACCGAAAAGGTCATTGCCTTTTGAACGATATCAGGTCGAATACAGGTACCGATCGACGATTTACGAGATTTCTTTCGTGAAAAAATCGGGCGACGAAGAGTCCGTCGTGATCTATATCGACGGAAAGAAGCAAAAAAGTCAGAGGATCATGCTGGAGGACGAATCGACCGTACATCATGTTGAGGTGAACTTTTAGCAATAGATAAGGATCATTCGTTGGCCGCGGCAACATCTGTTCAAGATAATGAGGTTGAGGCGGAGACCTTGCCTGTTTCATCGGGACGTGATATTGTAATGGTTACACGAAAGCCTAAACGGAGGAAAGTATATGACAAAAATTACCAAGGATATGATCATCGCGGAAGTCCTGAACATGCATCAGGGGACCGTGCCGATTTTTCTGCAGAACGGATTGCATTGCCTCGGCTGCGCAATGGCCAGCGGAGAGACGATCGAAGAGGCGTGCGCGGTGCACGGCATGAATTGCGACGCATTGGTCGACGAATTGAATCAGTTTTTTGCAGAGGCGGATAAGACGGCGGAGTAATCGAATCATCCGATTCCCGATCGGATCGCCCGACTGATTTTTCAACAAGAAACGGACTGCCCGTTTGGCTTGTATAGAGCCGAGCGGGCAGTCATTTTATCGTTGAGGCGTGCACATGCAAAGGAGGATCGGTCAGTCGTCCTCCCGCTTATGCTGCTCCATTTCCTGGGGCGTAGCGGACGGGATGATCACATGGAAGGTGGAGCCTTCCTTTTCGACGCTCTCCGCCCAAATACGGCCGCCGTGCTTTTCGACAATGCTTTTTACGATCGAAAGGCCGAGCCCGGATCCGCTCTTATGGATCGACGCGTTGGTCGCGCGATAAAAACGATCGAAAATATACGGCAATTCGGGTGCCGGGATGCCGATCCCGTTGTCCCGAACAATGATATGAATGGCGTCTCCGCCAAGCGCCGCGATCTCGCGGAACGCGCGGATCTCGATGCGACCTTCATCGGTCGTATAGCGCATCGCGTTGACGATAAGATTCTCGAAGACGCGCAGAAGGCGGTTGGGATCGCCCATGACGGTCAGCATATCGTCATCGGGCATATCCAGGTGCAGTTTCTTATTCGATCCTTCGGATTCCATCAGATAGAGTTCGTAGAGGTTATCGATCATGTCCCTTAAATTGACGGTCTGTGTCTTGATATCCGCCGGGTCGGATTCCAGGCGGGTGAGTTGAACGAGATCCTCGATGAGTTGCTCCATCTGGACGCTTCGCGTGTGCATATTGGTCAGGTACGTGTTGATCGTTTCCCGCGGGGTGTTGATCTTGGAATTCATGATCAGTTCGATATATCCGCGAATGGCGGTGATCGGAGTGCGAAGGTCATGGGAGACGTTGGACATCATCTTTTTTCTGGCATCTTCGTTCTTGATGAGCATCTGGTTCATAGAGACAAGCTCCGCATTTACGCGCGCGATACTTCGCGTTTTTTCCTGAACCGCATTCTCGAGTTCTATGGTGAAGCGCGAGATTTGATTGAAATTGTTCACGTAACGAATGGTGAAGTAGATCGCCGTTCCGAAAATCATCAGCACGATGCCGACCGAGTGCAGTGGGATAAAGAAGATCTGGGGGGCGCGGATGATCATCGTCGAAAAGATGATGCTCGCCAGTGCGGCCGATATCAGGTGAAAGGTGCCCTGTTCCGGATGGCGGGGCGTCATGTATAGGACGCGAAGAAAGTTATAAGAATTGATGATCGTAACAAATACCGAATTCGCGACGACGGAGGTTTTATAGTGCAGAAATTCCGGGTTAATCCAATAAAAAGCAAGAAAGCCGCATGTCGCCGCCGCAATCAGTATGATGTCCCAATTCTTGGTGCGTGAAAAGAAATTCTCGTCCGTTTTGGGGTACAATGCCGAAAAATACAGGGTCGCCACAAAAGACATCAACAGGAAAAATGTAGTTTGCAGGAGTTTGTTCCAGTCCCCGGGCAGTGGATTGAAAATCTTTTCGCTGAACTCATAGCTGACAGAGATCAGGATGATCAAAATAAAATAGTAATACTTGAGTTTCCTTCGAAACGTGAGCGACACGTAAAAACCGGTGATAATGATCAGCACAAAAAGTGTCACGACACTGCTGATCCACATTTTGGATACCGTGTCGATCGCGTCGATTTGCTCCGGCGTTCCGATCGCCGGTGGGATCGCGATCCCGCCAAAGGGGTTCGAGAAATTCGAACAAGGGATGATGATCTCGATGATGCCGTCTTCGGGGGGGCTGACTCGAATATCGGAATAGGCCTCTTCGTGTTCAAACCCTTCCTTGGACTCTGAGACCTGTCCGAACTGTGTCAGTAAAATCCCGTTCACATATATTTCTGCGGCATGATTGATCTCCGGGAAGTCCATGGCAACAACACCGGAGTCGGGCGGCATCAGAATCGCGATGCGATATGTGCCGTATCCGAACTCGGACATCGTCGTAAGAGAAGAAGACGTGGCCGCTGCATCCAGTCCCAAATGAGTCCAACCGTTCGAAGAGATCGTGACATTTTTGAAATGCGGGAAAGCCTCGGTCGTTTCGGAAAAGTCCTCCGGCGTCAGGAGAAGGTTCGGGTAGAATTCCCAGCCCGTATCCAGATAATTTCTCCCGCGCGCCTCAAAAGACCAGTCGCGTAGGTCGACGGCTCCGGTTTTAGGATCCGCGGTCAGTCCGATCCCGTGACGTTGGTTGACGATCAGGACCATTGTATAGATGGAAAGCAAGAGAATCAGAAAGACGACCGTGCGCACAAAAATGCCAAGGACTTTTCTCTTGTCCGACTTATCTTGGCGTACTTCAGTCGTCATTTTGCTTCATAGCCGATGTACGGGTGTTCTACTCCGGACGAAGGGTGTTGCGAATCGGCGGATAAGCGAACGAATACCCACTACCCCATTCGGTCTTGACGAACAGAACATCCGGAGCGGCTTTCTCCATCTTTTTTCTCAGATAGCTGATATTGACCATAACCAGATGATTGTCGCACATCCCGTCATCGCCCCAGACGACCGAGTAAATCCTGGAAAAGGGAACGATCACGTTCGGAGTCTCGGCCAGGAGACGCAGGATATCGAACTCGCGATTCGTCAGATGGACTTGTTTGCCGTTAAGAAGCACTTCGCGCGACTTGATATTGATCGTAAGCGGCGGATAATCCATCAAAAAACCGTCCGCTGTCATATTCCGGCGAATATGTGCCGAAATTCTCGCTGAAAGTTCCGGCAGGCTGTAGGGCTTCGTCATGTAGTCGTCGCCGCCAACCTTGAAGCCGGTGATCTTGTCCTCCAACTGATCGCGTGCCGAGAGAAAAATGATCGGAGCCTTCGTATAGACCCGCAATTTGGAAGGCAGGTCATAAGCGCTTCCGTCCGGCAACATGATATCCAAAACGATACAGTCGTACGAATTGGTCGCAACCTTCTCAAGCGTCTGGGTCATCGTTGTCGCCACGCTCACATCATATCCCTCATTCTCGAGGTAAGCTTTATTTACTTCAAGAATATCGGTGTCATCATCAACCATTAATAATCTTTGCTTCGCCATTTCTCCACCGCCTTTAAGAGTTGATACGACCGCATGGAAAGCGACGTATCTTTACTGAGGGCCAATTCCTTTCTCAATTATATACCAACTTATCAAAGACTTAAAGAGAACAAAACCTTTTGAAGATATATAAATGAGGAATTCTTGCAAACATTCAGTGAACATGATAAAGTATAGGCGAACATACGTTCCCTTATCCCGGCTTTTCACACAGAGGACGAAGACCGATGAATCGCAAAATCCTTCACGTAGATCAGAACTGTTTTTTCGCGTCGGTGGAAATGGTGAACAATCCCGAACTACGGGACGTGCCCATGGCGGTCGGCGGCGACGAGGACAAGCGCCACGGGATCATTCTGGCGAAAAATCGGCATGCGGCGGCCTACGGGATCAAAACGGCCGAGACGATCTGGCAGGCCCGGCAGAAATGCCCCGGACTGGTGGTCGTTCCGGCGCATCACGATCAGTACGGCTACTACTCAGAGAAGCTTTTCGACATGTATTGCCAGTATACCGACCGGGTAGAACCCTACGGAATGGATGAGTGTTGGCTGGATTTGACCGATATAGCCGGGGCCGGGGATCCGGTTCGCGTCGCCGATGAAATTCGCGCTCGTGTTCGAGAGGAACTCCACCTGACTTGCTCGGTCGGCGTAAGCTTTACGAAGATTTTTGCCAAACTCGGATCGGATTACAAGAAACCCGACGCGACGACCCTCATTTCTCCGGAAAACTATAGAGCGATCGCATGGCCCTTGCCGGTCGGGGATCTGCTTTTCGTCGGCCGGGCGACACAGCGCAAGCTCGAGAAGATCAACATCCGAACCATCGGCGCGTTGGCGGCGATGTCACCGGACTATCTGCGCGATTATCTGGGCGTCAATGGGGTGAAATTGTGGATGTCCGCCAACGGAACGGACGATTCCGAGATTGCGAACTGCATGTATAAGCGGATGGTGAAGTCGGTCGGTAACAGCACTACCACGGCGAGGGATATGATGAACGAGCGGGATGTCTGGCAGACGATCCTCGCGCTTTCGGATCAGGTCGCCGGAAGACTCAGGAAGAAGCATCTTCAGGCGCAAACGATTCAGATCTGGGCCAGAGGCTCCGATCTTCAAGGCTTTGAGCGGCAGAAGCGGCTATCTTTTCGGACCGATCGGACCGATGAGATCGCGAAAACGGCGATGCGGCTCTTTCGTTTCAATTATCTTTGGGAGTGCCCGGTACGAAGTCTGGGCGTTCGTACCACTCAACTGATCTCGTCGGACGAAGAGCGGCAAAGGTCCATTTTTGATGCCGACTTCAGAAGGAGCGGCGCGACGGAGTTGGAGACGGTCATCGACAGGATCCGCATGCAGCACGGCGATTTGGCGATTCGCAGAGGCGTTCAGCTGGAATGTGATTCAAAACTGGTCGAAAATGGTGTGCTGTCGCAAAGTCGCGGCGGGTTCTCATCCGTCCGTGAGCCGGGCTCGAGGACGGATCTTCGATGGTGATCCGGTCGATGCCCGGCTTCTCGAAGGTCCTTGAAGGTTAGCCTGCCATTCGCGAAACGTTTGAGAATGAAAGTCAGTCTCCTCAATGTTTGCTTGAATACCGGACGAAATTATATTATCATCATAAGCAATCATAACGGGGTCATCCCGAAGCGTCGGTTCCCGACGGATCGCGGATCAGCGCCCGGAAAGGCCGGATACTCCTATGATGTGGGAAGAAGTCGACGCGGATATCGTCCAGAAAGTGATTCGGGAAGAGAGACTGGATGCACAGAAGAAATTCTGGGCGTATTTTCTGTTATGGGTCATCATTTGTATGTTCTGGATCATGGGAGTGGTACCTCATTCCGAAACGATGAGCCTGACTCCGCTTATGATCCAGATCAGTTATCTGCTTCTTTTGATGTTACTTTTGTCCATCGTGTTGGTCGTGTATAACGATTACATTCGCCGAGTCCAAAGCATGAAAGATGCCAAATACATGATCAATGTGCCTTGTAAGGCTCGCGAACGCATGTCCGTCAAAGGATCCGGAAATCTGTTTCAGGATCACTATGTATCCTTCACCAAGCCGGGCAATCGGGATTCGGGCTGGGTTCTTACGGATGCGGATTTTTATAATAAATGCAACATCGGAACCGAGATGCTGATCATCGCGGCGGACCAGACGGATTCGGAAAAGATGCGGGCCTTTGATCCTGCGTTTTTCGATTTATTATCGACTTGAAATCACGGAGAATCGGATGAATAAGGAAGAGTTGTCTGCGCGTCCGGCGAAGGTACTGATCGCCGGGAACGCGGTTTTGGATATTACCCCGGTGTTTCCCGAGGGAAACCGGGATGCGTTTCGCGAATGTTTTGTGCCCGGACGATTGATCACGATGAACGGCGTGAATATCCACGCGGGCGGCGCTTGCTGTAACACGGGAGCGGCGCTTCGCTTTCTGGGTGTCGGTGTTTCGATCATCGCCCGGATCGGACGTGACGCATTCGGGGAGATCCTTGGGGATCTCATGGAAAAGGCCGGTATTTGCAAAGGACTGCTTCCGACCGCGGAGGCGGGCACATCTTATACCATCGTGTTGGCCGCTCCGGGGACCGACCGGATATTTCTTCATGATCCGGGTGCCGGCAATTTTTACGAGGCAAGCGATATTGAAGAGGCGTTGACGGACGATATCGGGGTGTTTCATTTCGGCTATCCGCCTTTGATGAAAAGGATGTACGAGCGATCGGGACGCGAGTTGATCGACATGTTCCGATCCGTAAAATCCCGGGGAATTCTTACGTCGCTCGACATGGCCATGGTCACGGAGGACACTCCGGCCGCTTCCGCCGATTGGCCGGGAATACTGACGCGGCTATTGCCGTCGGTCGATTTCTTCCTGCCGAGCCTGGAGGAAACCTGTTTTTTTATCGATCCCGAGAGGTATCGGTCATGGAAAACGCAGGCCGGAGGAGAAAGCGGTATTCCGGATGATTTATCGGTGTCCCGCGATATCGCGCCTTTGGCCGATCGCCTGATCACCATGGGTGCCGGTGTAGTCGTGATCAAATGCGGAGAATTCGGGATGTACTTCCGGACGGCCGGAGCCGATCGAGTTTCCGGGACGGCGGATCTCATGGGAACCCCGGTCGGAGAGCTGGCCGATCGTTCAGGATTTCTTCCTGCTTTTCGAGCGGAAAGAGTCGTATCGGCGAACGGAGCGGGAGATGCCGCGATCGCGGGTTTCCTTGCGGGCATCGTCGGGGGACACGGATTGGATGAATCCCTTCGTTTGGGCTTGGC
>JAFGGR010000075.1 GCA_016930475.1 Clostridiales bacterium
TCCGGTTTGTATTCGTCATCGGAGCCGGAGGATTTGCTTTTTGCTCCCTGACGATTCTTTTTGCGATGATGATGCCGCTATCGATCGGCATATGGTTCTATTACGTGTTTCATTGTATCGGTGCGTCGGCGTACAGCGCGTTTCAGTTATCTCTTCTTCTCTGTCTTCTGGAGGTGATCCCGAACGTTAATAAGACATTGTCCATCGCGATCTACAGCTCGATCATATTGATCTCGAATGCCGTCATGCCCTTCGCGGGTGTTCATATCTACAATTTGCTCGGCGAGAATAAGCAGGCGATGATGATCACGATCGGCATCGTCGCAGCGATTCGGATCGTGGCGACGATCGCGGCTCTGATTCGCTATTTCAGGTATAAGAAGAGGGATGATTTACTGCCCGAAAGTAAACATTAATAGATATTTTCGAAATTCCGTGAATTATTTTCAGTTCTGTTGTAAAATACTTCTGCGAAAAACGTTTTGTTGGTGAAGTTAGTAAGGAGAGAATGATGAAGAGATTAATGAAACAAGGAACGATACTGTTGATTGCGTTGACGCTGTCCGCTGTGATGATAACAACGTCGTGCGGACTTCTTGAAGGTCGGGCAGACGACAGCAAGGCGGTCGAATCCGCAGTATCTGATTTTTTGGATTCGATATCGGATGGTTCATACGAAAAAGATGACTACAAATCCTCTTTTTCTAAAGACAAGTCGTTCGCTAAACTGAAATTCGAAGAAGAAGACGCAGAGAAGCTGATGGGCATCGCCTTCAAGAAGGTATCCTTTAAGATCACGGATGCCGAAGGAGACGAAAAGTCCGAAGAGGGGACCTGCAAGGTCACCCTGACGGCCATCGACCTCGAAAAGATTCTCGAGGATCTCGAAGAAGGCTACGATTACGATGCTCTCGAGGAAGCCATTGAAGCCAAGAAAGCGCCTACGGACGACCACAAGATCGTTTTCGAACTGGAATATGACGGAGAAGATTGGCTCATCTCGGATCTTTCGGAGCTGTCCGATATCCTGGGTAAGCCCTTCACGGGAATCACCTTCGAAGAGCCGGAGCCGGAGCCGGAGGACTTTGAGGCAATGGCCCAAGAGACGGCAGAACAACTGATGGTTGCGTTGAAAGACGGTGATTTTTCTGCGGTCGAACAAATGACCGATGGTTATTACACCGATTTGGACTTTTTTCAGGAAGACTGGGTGAAGGCCGGCGATGTGTATGACTCCCTTTTTGGAGACATGAGCTGGGAAATCGGCGAAGTAACGGCGTATTCCGATACCGAGTACTATGTGGACATTGATCTGACGTACAAACTCTATACAGATCCAGTTGAGGCTTTCTACAGCGATACGAACAAGATGGTCGATATCGTTAAGCCTGTTATTCTCGGAATGATCATCGATCCCGATGATATCGCGCCTTATGAAAACTACATGGACAGTATTGCAATCGCAGTGATCTCCGGCAACGCTGCCGCGCAGTCGACAACCGAAACGATCAGTGTTGATTTGTTATATGACGAAACAACCAAGGTGTGGACTGTGACATATATCCCCTATGTTTTTCTTTCTTGCGCGGATTTTGGAAATAATTTTGACCCGCTATATAATTACACCTACAACGACGACGATGTGATATCGGATCAGATCCTGAATTCTGCCGCGGATGCGCTGTTGGCGGAAGGATCGATCACTCAGGAGCAATATGACAGCCTTGTCGGGGACGAGATGATACCCGGGGAAACGGGTACCCTCGGAGAGTATACCAAGGAGTCCGTCGAGGCGGCGATCGACCAACAGGGGTGGTTTGACTACGAAACCAGTGCTTTTGTAACTTCCTACGGACCGAATACGGCGGATATCGGATATCTGATCTTCTTTACTCAAGCCATGCCGGGTCTGTCAATAACATGTGAGTTTTTTGTGGGCGACGATACGGTAAGTGTTTATACCGAACAGTATACGATGGAAGAAGACTTTGATTATTATGACACCGGTATCACTGCGAATACGGTTTTCCCCGCGGACACTTATCGGGTCGTGCTTACATTGGCGGATGGGACCGTACTGGTCGATCAGAGCGTGCAGGTCACGGAATAAGAATATCTTTTCGCAAGGTGTTTTCGATCACTCGGATTCGTCAACCGGCACACGATAATTCGTGTGCCGGTTGTTGCTTTTGACAGGTATACATCGCCAAGTCTGATCCGTCCGCCTTCGGTCGGGGCTCGGGATGGGCTTGAAGAACGATGATTTTTTTCTCCTGGTGGTGTAAAATCAAAG
Organism: Clostridiales bacterium; assembly: GCA_016930475.1. Lineage (GTDB taxonomy): Bacteria > Bacillota > Clostridia > Saccharofermentanales > Saccharofermentanaceae > JAAYCT01. Next base: position 2,294 of record JAFGGR010000075.1, read on the forward strand.
GCGATAGAACCGTTTCACTTGACGAGAAATGAGGGGTGATTATGAAAAATATACGCAAGAGCATTGTGGCTTTCACGCTTGTTGCCGCATTGCTGGTATCCGCCTGTGGGTTATTGGATGGCGGCGGTGACAAGGATGCCAGCGAGGAGATCGAGTCGGTTGTTTCAGACTTCTTGGATTCTGTTGCGAAAGGCGATTTCGCGGACGACGATTACAAGTCATCTTTAATCAGTGACAAAAGTTTCGCAAAACTGAAGTTTGAGGACGACTCGGCAGAAGACCTGATGATTCTCGCATTTGAAAAGATCGAGTACGAGATCGGCAAGATCAAGGGGGATGAGGACGACGAGGAAGGAACCTGTAAAGTTGCTCTGACGGCCGTCGATCTGGAATCGATATTGGAGGATATGGACGAAGGATATGAAGCCGAAGACCTTGAGGATGAAATTTCTGCCAAAAAAGCGCCGACCGAGGAGCACGATATCACTTTTGAACTCAAGTTTGATGGGGACGAGTGGATCATTTCGGATTTGTCGGAACTGGTGGACGTGGTCGGTAAGCCGTTTTCCGAGTTGACATTTGACGTGCCCGAGCCGACGGAGACAAAGCCGACGGAAACGGAACCGAAGGAAACAACAACGGAGCCAACAGTACCCGAGACGACTCCGGAAGTAACCACGGTTCAGACGACCGCGGCACAAGACTACACCGCGGATTCGGTTTATAACAATATATCAGAGATGGGCTGGGTGGATCCGACTGTTGCCAATTATGTGCAAGGATATACGACTTCTGACAGTCAGATTACCTTCTACTTGGGATTGTATACACCGATGCCCGGACTGAGACTGTATTTTGAGTTCTTCAATGATAACGCAACAACGTCAATATATGCAGACTATTTTGATTTTAGCGAGGAAGACTATTGCTTCTATGCGTATTACTTTTACGACGGGGCTCTTCCAGCGGATACCTATCGCTACTTGGTTACAATGCCCGACGGCACAGTCCTTATTGATGAGTACACAACCGTCAGTTGAAATGTTTCCGCAGATAAAACCAATACGCCGCCCCCGCATATGGGGGCGGTTATTTGTTATAATGAATCTCAAAGATTAGAAGGAGAGACTATGTTTTTATCGGACCGATTCGTTGACTATGAATTGATGTACGCGGGCGGCGGAGAAAAATACGAGCGCTGGGGCGAGGTGTTCCTTCAGCGGCCGGATCCTCAGGCGGTCTGGCCTAAGACGTTTGAAGGATCGCCCCACGTATGGCCAAAGCCGAATGCCATATATCACCGTTCCGAGACCGGCGGAGGTTACTGGTCGACATTGAGTGCTTTTCCGCACAAATGGAAGATCACCTATCCCGCGATCGGCGGACCGCTTACTTTTGTCATTGAACCGACCGGATTCAAGCACACCGGGCTTTTCCCGGAGCAGGGTGCCAACTGGGACTTTTTCGGCGAAATTATTCGGAAGGCGGCGGAGGAAGGGCGTGAACCCCGGATCCTGAATCTGTTTGCGTATACGGGAGGCGCGACGCTAGCCGCGGCAGTCGCCGGAGCCAAGGAGATCGTCCACGTTGATGCTTCCAAGGGGATGATCGCCCGCGCGAAGGAAAACATGACCGCTTCGGGTCTGGAGAGCTCATATATCCGGTATATCGCGGAAGACTGCAATCGGTTCGTCGAGCGCGAGATCCGACGCAAGCGTAAATACGACGGGATCATCATGGACCCGCCGGCCTACGGCCGAGGACCATCCGGAGAACTCTGGAAACTCGAGGACGCCCTATTCCCTCTTGTCGAGAAGTGTTGCGATTTAATCTCGGATACTCCGTTGTTTTTTGTCTTGAATTCGTATGCCTCGTCATTAACATCACTGGTCATGGAAAATATCATGAAACTGACGATCCAACGACATTTAGGCGGCACGGTGGCTTCCGGAGAACTCGGCCTTCCGGCTTCTCAAATGAATATCATCCTTCCGTGCGGATCGACGGCCCGATGGGTACCGTGATCCGATCGGTTGCTCCGAATCGTTCCGACACGATCTCAAGCTGCAGAACATTTAGAGGTGCAATACATTGAATGAAGAGGCAACCGTTCCGGAGATCCTTTTCGAGGATAA
>JAFGGR010000076.1 GCA_016930475.1 Clostridiales bacterium
TCGCGAGTAAAATCGTTCCGTCGATCCTGCTCGGACTGACGGGTGTGACCACCGCCTCGATCATCATCGGGCGTGCCGACGCGATCCCGTGGTTCATGCTTTTGGTCTTATGCGGGGTCTTTGTAAGCGGGATCATCATCTTCCTCCTGATTTCATTTGCGGACAATCAGGTCGCCGCGATCGGCGTGCTGAAGCTTATGATGCCCCTGTTCCTGGCGATCGGGATCGCCTCCTACTTCGTTCCGGAGCGCTGGATCTTCCCCTTTTACGCGCTTCCGATGTACTGGCAGTTCGAGGCAATCCGGGCGATCATTCTCGAAAAGAACCCGCTCCGGGAGGCGCTGATGGTGCTTGCCACCGGAATCCCGTGGTTCCTGGTCGTGCTGCTGGTTTTCATGAAGCGGGTCCGTATGAAAGCATCCGCTTGGAACGTGTTTAAAAAAGCCGCGTAAGCGGCCTATAGAAAGGCATGAAGATACAGTTGAATTAGGGCCGCATAGCGGCCTGTAGAAAGGCATGAAGATACAGTTGAATTAGGGCCGCATAAGCGACCTGTAGAAAGGAGAAAAGAAATGGATTGGTATTGGTGGGTCCTGATCGGAGTCGGTGTCGTCGGAATCGCGATCCTGAAGGTCAAGTTCGGCAGCGCGTGGCTCAAGAAGCAAAAAGAAAAGAAAGAGCAGCGCGAAGAAATGATGGAGGACGATAATTGAAGTCGGATGCCCGATCCGCGATGAAGTGGAAAAGCGCAGGCGTTGAAAATCCGCTCTACACAAATGCGGAACTCTGGGACGCCGCGCTCGGAGAATTCTCCGAGCGCTCCTTCGGCGAGTCGTCGCTCAACGATATCCTGAAGGCTGCCGGGATCAACAAAGGAAGTTTCTACTATCGATTTAACGACAAGAAGGATCTGTACCTTTCCGTATTTTCTCGCCTCGCGGTCGAAAAACTCGAACTTTTCCGGAAGTATGACGACGGGAACGCAGACGCGGACTTTTTCGAGTCGATCCGGACCAAGGCGATGCTCGGTATTCGGTTTGCTCGAAAAGATCCGCGCTACGGTTCGCTTTCGCGTCGATTTCTGACCGAGGATATTGCTTTTCGAGATTCGGTCCTTCTGGAATTCGGGGGGTTATCCGAGAATTTTCTCCTCCGGATGGTCGAGGATGCACAGAAGAAAGGCCGGATCCGCGCCGACATCGCCGCAGAGGTGCTCGCTGAGGTTTTCGCGATCCTTCTCGAACGGATCGACAAGGTGATCACGCCCGATATGGACGACGGACAGATCCTGCTCAAGGTGGAAGAGTTGATCTCCGTCCTGCGCGACGGAACGGCCGTCGCCTGACTCCGCTGATTTTCGAAACATGAATGACAGTCGGAGGCCTCGCGCCCCGGCTTTTTCGCGCACATCTCAAATTGACCGGGGTCCTCCCGCTTGTTATGATTAGCAGGGTATTATATGAAACTACGATACAAGGAGGACAAAGATGTTTTCTTTATATGGACGTGTGGCGGTGTTGACCGGCGCATCTTCGGGTTTGGGACTTCAGCTGGCGCGCGGCTTCGCGGCACAGGGGGCGGACTTGGCGATTCTGGCCAGAAGATTTGAGCGCCTTGAGGCGATTGCCGCCGATTTCCTCGCCACGACGAGGCGTCCTATATCACCGGACAGAACATCAAGGTCGACGGCGGGTATGCGGCCGTGTGATCCCGCAGACGTGACTCCCGGTTCATGCAACGAATATTTCCTTTGGTTCGTCCTAATATATAAGGAATCCTTTGCGAAAAGCAGAAACCTTAGGAGGAGATCAAGATGAGTGTAGATCCTTTAAAGTCCTATGATGAAGCCGAGTACCCGTCGGTCAAGGACGCCCGATCCGGGAAGAAGCCCGGAGGAAGCGTCAAGGGACCGGCCGCGCTGATCATGGCATCCCTTACAGCGCTGGCGATCTCCCAGTGTAATCCGAACGCCAAAAACGACGACGTTAATCTTGCGGGAGCACCGGCAATTTCGGAAACATCGGCTACATACCCAATCATGGAGGGGACTGTGTCAGGGGAGGACGGGTACAGTTCGTCAACCGAAGCCACGGAAATATCAACGGAAATGACCCGCACGGCAGGTATCGTGCCGGAAGAGGGTTGGTTTGAAGGCAAAAACACAATACCGGAAGAGACGGAGGAAACTATGCTCGCCGGAGACGTTATGTATACCGAGACCGGAACATCCGATGCTGAAGGTACGGAAGACCCCGTTCTGGTCGGAAGAGTCATGCCCGGGAGTTGATATACGGTGATGCTCGAGTCGACAATAGCATGAAGCGATAGGCGGAGCGTTCATATGAATCTGACCCTTCATATCACGGATGAATGCAATATGCGTTGCGCTTATTGCGTACACGATTATTCCGCAAGAAGGATGAGTCTCGCGACGGCCGCTGCCGCGGTCGATCTTTCCGTTCGTTCAAAGGGCGATGCGTTGATCCCGTCCGGTTGTATGCACACCGGACTTTGCTTTTATGGGGGAGAACCGCTTCTCAACCGTGATCTGATCGAAAAAACCGTGGCGTATTGCGATACGCTTCGCTTCAAGAAGGGCGAGGATTTTCATTATCTTCTGGTGACGAACGGGACCCTCTTGGACGAATCTTTTCTGGAGTTCGCGGCGGCGCACGATATCGGAATCGGCCTTTCCCACGACGGGCTCATGCAAGAGGACTCCCGTCGGATGGAGGACGGCACGTCTTCGGCGGATCGGCTGGAGGGGACGATCGATTTACTTCTTCGATACCGGCCAAAGGCGACCGCAATGTGTACGATCCACCCACCCCTCGTCGACCGGCTCTCGGAGTCAGTCCGATGGCTTTTCGGGAAGGGGTTCCGAAAAGTGCAGACCGTTCCCGCGGTCGGGATCAAAGCGGATTGGACACCGGAGCGCATGGAAGAGCTCGAAAAGCAGTATCTGCTCCTGTCTGACTTATACGTGGAAAAGACCCGGGCGGGCGATGCTTTCGAGCTGACGCTTTTCGAAAATAAGATCCGGTCGCATATCATGGACGGAAGAGGGATCAATCAGACCTGTCGTTTCGGTAAACGCCAGCTTTCGGTCGCTCCGGACGGCGCGATCTATCCCTGTGTTCAGTTTCTGGATTTGCCGGAATACCGGATGGGCGATGTATTTGGCGGATTAATCCCCGAAAATCTCGCCCGCGTGGCCGAGGAAGGCGGGAAGGAACCCGTGGAGTGTCA
>JAFGGR010000077.1 GCA_016930475.1 Clostridiales bacterium
GAAATACGATGTCTACTACCGTGTCCACGCCCAGAACGTCGGCTGGATGGGTTGGGCAAAGAACGGGGAATCCTCCGGGACTGCCGGACATTCGTACCGGCTGGAAGGAATCGAAATCAAGTTGGTCAAAAAGGGAGACCCTGCGCCGGGATCTACGGCATGGAGCTTTGTTGATAAATACGAACCGGCCAATACGGTCAACTACAAGACCCATGTCCAGGACATCGGATGGCAGGATTATGTCCGTAACGGAGCGATATCCGGAACAAGCGGACAGTCCAAGAGACTGGAAGGCATTCAGATCAAACTCAATAACATCGAGGGCGGGATCGAATACCGGACACATGTTCAGGATTACGGCTGGATGGCTTGGGCCTCTAATGACGCGATGAGCGGAACGAGCGGACAGTCCAAGCGCCTGGAGGCGATCGAGATCCGCCTGACGGGAAAGGCTGCGGAAAACTACGACATCTACTACTGTGTACACGCTCAGAACGTCGGCTGGCTCGACTGGGCGAAGAACGGACAGGCTTCCGGAACCGCCGGATTCGGTTACCGCCTGGAAGCGATCCAGATCGTTCTGGTCCCGAAGAGCGGACCGGCCCCGGGAATGATGGCGAGGGCCTTCGTGCAAGGGTAAGAAACAAGCGGCGGGTTTCCACCCGCCGCTTTCTTAATTGCTCGAAGATTCGCCGATCAGAGGTTTCTGTATTCGCTAGGCCTCTTGTCACAAGACCTCCGCCGCTCACCCTTTCCACTCGTCATACAGCCGTGCGATCACCTGCTCGATCGGGGCTTTTTTGATCTCGACATCAGAGATGCCGTCGACTTCCGATAGGTACTTCATCAGTTTCTTGACCGAGGAACCGCTAAGGTCCGTCTCAAATTCGTGGACGCCGTTTTGCGACGACAGGAGAGTCGAGTTCCGGAGGTCCGGAATCGTCTCGTCGTTCATTGTGACGACCACCCGAGTCAGGTTGCCCGTGATTTTCCGGAGGCCGTCGAAGTTGCCGTCGTAGGCGATTTTGCCTCCGGAGATCATCAGGATGCGACGAGCCATTTCCTCTAAGTCATCCATGTCGTGACTGGTGACAACGACCGTGACGCCGTTTTCGCGGTTGATCTTCTTCAAAAAGTCGATCATCCGGCGCTTGGCGACAACGTCGAGTCCGAGCGTCGGCTCGTCGAGAAGGACCATCTCCGGCGAGTGCAGAAGAAGCATCGCCAGATCGGCGCGCATCCGCTGACCGAGGGAGAGCTCGCGTGTAAAGGACTTCAGAAGGTCGCCCAAATCGAGAAGCTCGGTGACGATCTTCAGGTTTTTCCGGTACTCGTCCTCCGGAATCTTCCAGACGACCTTTTTCCACTCGAAGCTCTGGATGACCGGGTGGTCCCACCACAACTCCGTCCGATTGCCGAAAAGCACCCCGAGACGGTGCATCAGCGCCCGCCGCTCCTTTTGCGGGGCCATTCCGAGCACGGAGATGTCGCCCCCGGTCGGCAGAAGCATCCCGGACAAAAGCTTCATGGTCGTGCTTTTCCCCGCGCCGTTCGGGCCGGCATAGGCGACGAACTCGCCCTTTTCGATTCCGAACGAGACGTTCCCCAGCGCGGTGATCGTTTTCTTTTCGGGCTTCAATAAATTTCGAATAATGCCCTTTCCCGTGTTGTCGCGTTGCCACTGAAGGAACTCCTTCGTGACTCCTTGAAGACTAACGGCGGAAGCCATACGGGAGATATCGGTTTGATCCTCTTGTAACATAGTATTTCATTCCTTTCCGAAAAATCGCGGCCGCTACGGTCGCCAGAATGATCGCGTAAAGCATCGGGTAATAGGAGCCCAGGCCCAGAGGCGGACGTCCGAGCAGGCAAAGCGCCGGGAACCAAGCCATCAGGCCTTCGGGCAGGATCGTAAGAAGCGGAATCTGCACAAACGCCGGCATGCCCGAGAGCGGGAAGGTGCTTAAGAGCCACGTCCCCTCGATCGCCTTGGTCGATATCTCTTCCGCGGCGACCGGAGCATAAAACGACAGGCTCGATACGAGGTACGCCCGGGCGATGATCGTCGTCATCGTCGCGATAAGAAACGCAAAGAGCAAGCCCGCCCAAAACGGCGTCACCCGGATCTCGAGCCGCCCAGTCGCGACGACCAGAAGCGCGACTCCGACGACGAAATTGATGCCGCCGGTAAACGGCGCAAAACCCATCGTCGCCAACTGTGCCTTCAAAGGGACCGGCTGGATAAACATATGCTCCAGTTGACCTCGCCCGATGATCCTCGAGATGTGAAAATTATTCGCCGCTCCGAACAGGATAAAAATTCCGGTGATCATCGTCGAGTACGCCATCATGAATAGCACCTCATCCGAGCTCATACCGCCGATGCCGCCGAAGCGCACGGAGATCAGAAACACGGACGACACCGCCGCTAGGTTGGCGATGAGATCCGCAAGGATCGCGGCGACGGCATACTTGGTGTCCCGAAGGAGCCAGGCCAGATCCATTTTCGCGGCGATCCCGAAAAGTCCGAGAATGCGCCGGATTGTCATCTTATCCACCGTAGCTCACCATCCTTTTCTCGACAATTCCGTGAAGACGTAGAATTAGCTGAATTGACATATTATCCACAGTAGCTCACCATCCGTTCCTGCGATTTATGAAACGCGAAAAGCGCCGCCGGCCAGAGCACGAGATTCCAGGCGATCTGCAAGATCAGGATTTCCCTGACGTCCCCCGCACCGACAAAAATACTGAGCGGCGATCCGCCCATCGCGGCAAACGGCTGATACTTCATAACGTTCGCCAACCCGAACGGCAGGAAGCGGATCGGAATGATCGTTCCCGACA
>JAFGGR010000078.1 GCA_016930475.1 Clostridiales bacterium
GGATACGAGATTCGAACTCGCGACTTTCACCTTGGCAAGGTGACACTCTACCACTGAGTTAATCCCGCACGCACGATGTATTATATCGACCCGAGGTAGGAATGTCAACAAAAACCGAGGGTAAAGAGGCGAGAAAATGCCGGATTCCGGCGCCTCGGAAAGTGCGCCCGGCAATCACGACCCGGTGATTTTCGGGATAGCCGCCGAAATCATCCTTCTTGTTGATTCCGGATCGCTTTCGCGCCTTCTTTCGGGAACGTTTTTGCGTCGTCAATCGTCTGTTTGATAGAAAAAGAGTATGATGACAATAAGAACAGGAGGCCATTCCTATGAAAAGACGTTTTGGAACCATACTGTGTCTGCTCATCATCGGGTGCATCCTTGTCAGCGCGTCAGGTTGCCCGATCCGCATAAGGAGCACCGGGACGACCGTATCCGCCGATACCTCCGAAGACCCTATTCCTTCCGAGACCTCTGAGACCGAAAAACCGACCGAAGATCCGGCCGAACAGATCTCCCGAATCGACGTATACCACAGTTCGTTCGGCATGACGGAGAGCGAGTACCGAATCGATTTAGACGGTCGGTCGTTTTGGATATTTATACCGGCTTGGGATGATTACGACGAATACGCGCCGAGAGATCCCGACGCGGAGAACGAGGGTTTCACACTGGTGTCCGAGTTATCCGAAGAAGCGATCGAGACGTTCTTGGCCCGGTGCGAGCAATTCAAATTGACCCGCTGGAAAGATGAATATTATAACGACGACATTTGCGACGGTCACCAGTGGGGGATGACCATTCAGTTCGCGGACGGGTCGGAGCGGCAGATCCACGGCAGTAACGAGTATCCGGGCACGTGGGACGATATGCGGGAGGCCTTCGAGGAACTGACCGGAAAAGACGTGCTTCAAGTCAGAAGTGACTGGCTCTACAACTAAACCCTCTCCTTCCATCTTTTTCGAAAAAGGCCGGCATAACGAAGCGCCGCCGCAATGTTGGACATTGAATCCGCGTTCGGAGATGCGCTTTAATAATCAGCCGGTCTTTTTACGCCTCGGGATCGGCAAGAGAATACGGGTCTCCTCACAATAGCGATCAAAACCGCTCTTGCCGGCGGCAAGGCGCTTTTCGGCCATCGGGATACTGATGAAAAGAAACATCAGCGTGTTTGCCAGCGGCCCGATCGCCAGGTAGATATATTGGGGGAGGACCGACAACATGACCAGGTACACGCCCCACCACATCAATATCTCGCCGAGATAATTCGGATGCCTCGAGTTCTCCCAGAGCCCGGTACGAATGATTTCGGAACGGTCGGCGCTCTTGCGAAAACGGTGCATCTGAAAATCGCTGACCATCTGAAGCGCCGCCGCCGCGTAGCATACAAGGAGAGCGGGGATCGTCAACGTGTGAATAGCCGGAGCTTCCAGATAGACCAGTGCCGGCACCATCACCGAAAAGACGATGAGCGTCGGAAAAAGATGTATGCCCAAGAAATTCACGAGCGGAAACCAGGCGTTGCTCTTATCTTTCAATAAATCATAGCGCCAATCCTGGCGATGAAGCCCCGAAAAGGTATAGGCCCAGTTTGCCGTCAGCCGCACGCCCCAGAACCAAATCGCGCCCAGAAGCGGCAGGGCCTCCGGCCGGAGCGTCCCTCTGAAAAGGCAGGTCGCGGAAGCGATGATGATCGGCGCCACACTCCAATACGGATCATAAACGGAGGCGTTGCCCAAAAGTGTTCCGATCAGAAAAATGAGGACGGTCGCGGCGACATCCGCGATAAAGACCCGGAACACAAAACTATAATCCGCCGTAAGAAGAAACACGGCGACCCCGACCGCCGCCGCTAAAAGGTACGAAAGAATGATGACCGCGAACGACTTTGCGCGATTCTCTTTGTACGACATGTTCGCCCTCCTCCGATCATTTTCAATATCCTAACGGTATTATACCAAGACGATCCGCTGACTTCTCTCTTTTTTTAGCCGGTTCGGTTTATTTCTTCTCGAAAAAGAGAAAGTGCGGACACAATTCATTCAAGCTTTGTTCGCAATTGATTTGATATAATTAAACCAACGGAACGGCAGACATAATTACCCCCCTGACATCTTGATCCCACCGTTCCGGACATCTCATCCACTCGCGAAGTCCTTATCCGTTGGCCCCTTACCAGTGCGAAAGACGCGCGAAGAAGAATCATCAGAAAGCAGTCCTAAGCCTCCGACAGCACGGATCCAGACATAAATGTCCGCTTCGATTCTTCTTTAAGCAACTCCGTGGTTCGGATGAGTTATCGGCACAGAAGATAGCCGGGAAGATTTCTTCCCGGTTATCGCTTTTTATTGCCTGTTTTTTACCTGAAAACCATGGTTAATTCCTGCGAAAATCTCCGAACGGGTCGTTGATATCCGAAATGTCCCCGCCGAGCTTTTGAATCACGCTCATCGACTCATAGAATGTTTCGCGATCTAAAGCGTGACCATTCCGATCGAGATACCCCTTCAAGAGTGCGATCGCCCGCGAATCGCCGTAATCGCCGAGACACAACGCGCCGATGACCTTGCGTTCCGTTTTGCGAAAAGCGGCGCGCAGGATGTCGTAGTTCTCATCGGTCCGGTGTTTCGCGCCCGCTTTCGAAAGTGCGACCAGAATGCTCTCCTCCGCGCTCCCTGCCGGGATCGATCCGGCCTCATCCAGTATGCGCCGCAATTCGGGAACGACCATTTCACCCATTTCTTCCGCATAATCGGCGATCACATCCGCCATATATTCGTCGGGGCTTTTCGCGGAGCAGAAATGCCGGAGGATCGGTTCGATCGAGTCTTTTTCTCTCCATCGTCCGAGAAGCCGGA
>JAFGGR010000011.1 GCA_016930475.1 Clostridiales bacterium
ACAATATTCGGCGTGATGTCTTCCCCGACCGCTCCGTCTCCGCGCGTCGACGCCCGAAAAAGCGCACCGTCTTTATATTCGACAGAAACGGACAGGCCGTCGATCTTCTGTTCGACGACATAATCGACCGGCACTCCGGCCTCACCGCCCGTCCGAAAAACGCGTGCGCAGAAGTCGTCGATCTCCGCCCTGGAAAACGCGTTGCCCAGACTCTGCATGATGTTCTTGTGTTCGACCTTGGAGAAACGCTCCGATGCCCGTCCGCCGACTTTTCGAGTCGGAGAATCGGGGTCGGCAAGAAGCGGGTACTCCGATTCCAATTTCTGGAGTTCCCGAACCAGAGAATCATATTCAAAATCGGAAATTTCCGGCGAATCCTGCTCGTAATAGAGGAGGTTGTGCCGGTTAATAAGTTCACGGAGCTCTGAAATTCTTTTCCATGGTTCCATATGATTCACCTGATTTCGCCGGTAGATCCTACAGTTTCAATTCCCTCAGATCCCTCCTGGCAGGCGCACGCCCCTTCGAGAGATAAATGATCGGAAGTAATATCAGTACAAAGAGAAAAGATCCCCAGATCCAAGCCGGTATACCAAACAGGTCACCGATATCGGTCGCGAGACCTAACGCGTCAACAGTGATGAACGGGGACAAAAGATTGCCTCGCCACCCCGCGGCCGCGAAAACCGGCGTCATGACGAGTTCGTAAAAGAGGTATACCGGGATCGCGTAAAAATAGGCGTCTGCCAGGTAAAGCGTCGCCGCATCCGCTTGAAAAAGAAGAAAGACCATCGCCGCCATCAGACCGATCACAACAGGTACCGCCATCCCGGCGATTATCCGGTCCGAGACAGACAGGTACAAGTGAAACAAGACGCCGACGATTCCGGCAAGGATCGCCGCGTACTCGACCGCCTTGCCGCCTCTTACAAAAAGGTAAACCGACGTGACCACAAGAAAAAAAACCGTAACGATCAACGCACTGCCTGCCGACGGAACATGCAGGATCCCCGTGAGAGAGTCCGCAAGCCAGCGAAGCGCGCGTACAAAATTACGAAAGGGAGCGCAGACAAAAGTCCCCCAGAGCAAAAAAAGCAATATCGAAACAATCAGCGCGCGTTTCCCGCCGTTCACAGATCAATCCTCCGATTAAAGGGCCTCGGCCTCATAAGGATCATAATCTGCTAACAGCTCCTTGAGAACGGCTACTTCTTCTCCGGTCATAGTCAGGCCCTTGCCGGCCTTTTCATGATTCGGAGCCCAGTCGCGAATGTCGAGTTTCGGGTTTCCGCCGTTCCAGCGGACGATATTGATCTCTCTGTTCCACCCGGATTTCCCGGACGAAAGGACCCCGATTTCCTTGATGATTTCCGATGTGATCTCTCCCTTGGCACTTTCTTTCCTTGGCATAAAAACCTCCGTATAGTCGAGTCATTCCGGCGTGTCGTTGACACCCGTTTTGAAATACCCCATGATTATAGCATATTCAACCGCGCAAATAGAGAGCGACATTGATCAAAGAAGGAATACTCGTGCCGACAGTCATTTTTTACGTCGCAGCAGGGCTTGCGGCCATTCTTCTCATCGGAATTCTCGCGGCGGTCGTGCGTGCCTTTACCGAGCCGTACCTTTTGGATGTCGACCGCACGGTACTGCCCGTTCCGGATCCGACGACCGGCGACGGTCCCGGACAGACATCGACTCGTTATTCCGAAAAAAAGCCCTTACTGCGCATCGTCTTTTTCTCGGATCTGCACGGCAAAGGCTGCAAGGTCCCTCTTGGTAAACTGCTCGACGCACTTTTCGACGAGCCGTCCGACCTGATCGTTTTCGGCGGCGATATTGCCGATTCGGCTCACGACGCGGAAGACGGCCTTAGATTGCTTCGCATGATCGCCCAAAAAGCCTCGCTTTTGGAAACGCCGTGTTTCGCGATCCGGGGGAATCATGACCGCAGGGTGCCGCGGGAACGGATCGAATCGACCGGATTCCGACTCCTTTTGAACGAGCACACGGTGATCTCGGGCGCATCGGGAATCCGTTTTCTGTTGATCGGCCTGGACGATTCCGGTAAAAAAAGGCGCATCTGGCCGGATCTGCCGGACAGTATGCCTGCCGATATTCCGAAGGAGCGAAGGCTCCTTCTGGTGCATAACCCCGATTACATTTTAAGCCGGACGAGCCCCGCCGATTTCGGAATGATGCTTTCCGGGCATTTTCACGGCGGACAGGTGGTCCTGCCGTTTAATCTGCATGCGATCCTCCGGGGAGATCAACTACCCCGGCAGGGAATTTCAAAAGGCTCTTTTTCGAAAAACGGGATCAACGGATATATTAGCCGCGGAGTCGGTTGTGTGACCCTGCCGATCCGTTTTCTGGCAAAACCGCAAATAAGTTATTTATCGATCGTCGACTGATCCGCGGCAATCGGCTCTACGTGCCAGATGTCCGTGGCATACTCTGAGATCGTACGGTCCGACGAGAACCGACCGGAGCGGCAAATATTGATCCAGCACTTGCGTGCCCACGCGCGCCGGTCCACATAGTCGCGATACATGCGGTCGCGTGTTTCACGATAATCCTCGAAATCTCCGAGAACATAATAAATATCCCCGGGCTGCCAGTTGCTTCCGATAACGAGCGACTGATAGATATCCCGGAACATCCCGGTCCCCTTATCGTCGAAGGTCCCGTCGATCAGCCGATCGATCGCCTTCTTCAGTCCCGGGATATTTTCGTATTGCCATTTGGGGTTATAATAGCTGCGCGTCGCACACATGTCCTCGGAGCGACAACCGAAAATATAGATGTTGTCGTCCCCGACTTCCTCGGCGATCTCAACGTTCGCGCCATCCATGGTGCCGAGCGTCAACGCTCCGTTCATCATAAACTTCATGTTGCCGGTACCGGAAGCCTCAAGACCCGCAGTCGAAATCTGTTCGGAAATATCCGCCGCCGGAAAGAGCTTCTCGGCATTGCTGACGTTGTAGTTTTCGACAAAGACAACACGGATACGATCTCGCACCTCCGGGTCCGACTCAATGAATCGCGCGATCTCGTTGATGAACTTGATGATCCCCTTGGCGCGGTAATATCCCGGCGCCGCCTTGGCCCCGAAAAAAGCCGTGACCGGAGGAATGTCCAGCTTCGGATCTTCCTTGATACGATCGTAGAGATTCAATATGTAGAGCGCGTTCAATATCTGACGCTTATACTCATGCATTCGCTTGATCTGGATGTCGAATATCGATCCCGGATCGACCCGGGTCGCGCCATGCCGGCACACGTAGTCCGCCAAAGCCTGCTTTCTCTTCTGCTTGACCTGTATGAAGCGTTCCATAACGGCGTCGTCTGCGGCGTACTTTTCGAGCCCGGAAATCCGGTCAAAGTCGGTCACCCAGGAATCGTCTCCGACAAGCTCGGTGATCAGGGCCGCCAATTCCGGATTGCATACCCGCAACCATCTTCTCGGCGTCACTCCGTTCGTCTTGTTCGAAAACTTCTCGGGGCAGATCTTATACCAATCCTTCAGTGTGTCACGTTTCAAAATCTCCGTATGGAGCTGAGCAACCCCGTTCACGGAGCGGCAAGCGTAAACGGCCAGATTTGCCATCTGGACTTTTCCGTCGCCGATCGGGGCCAAACGGGCGATCAATTCGCCGCTTCTGCCCGCAGTGATCGATTCATCGCGGAACCGACCGTTGATCTTTTCGATGATTTCCATGATCCTCGGGAACAGGTACTGAAAAATACCGACATCCCAGCGCTCAAGCGCTTCGCCCATAACGGTGTGATTGGTGTACGCAAAGGTCTCCTTCACGATCGACCACGCCTTCTCCCAATCGAGCGAATAGTCATCCATCAAGATACGCATCAGTTCGGGAATGCCGATGACCGGATGCGTATCATTGAGTTGAATCGCGTTGAATTCGGCGAATTTCGTGAAATCCTTCCCATGGGCGGCAACATATCTTCGGATAATGTCCTGAAGGGACGCCGATACGAAGAAATACTGCTGTCGGACTCGAAGAACCTTGCCGTCGTAGGAGGTATCGTTGGGATAAAGCACGCGCCAAATATCATTGACACGATTGCGTTCGATAACCGCGTCGTCAAAACGCTGCGAATTAAAGAGATTGAAGTCAAACTCTTCCGCGGGCTCGGACTTCCAAAGCCGAAGCCGGTTAACATTATCGGTACCATATCCGGTGATCGGCATGTCATGAGGGATCGCCCATACGTTCATATCGTTATAACGGACCATGACCCGCTCTTCAAAGCGAGAAACGATAAAGGGATATCCGTGCTCCATCCAGGAGTCCGGATGTTCCTTCTGAAATCCGTCCTCGAACGTCTGACGGAAAAGCCCGTATCGATAAAGGATCCCGTAGCCGGTGACCGGAAGATCCATCGTCGCGCAGGAATCAAGGAAACACGCGGCCAGCCGACCGAGCCCTCCGTTGCCCAGACCCGGATCCGTCTCCTCCTCCAGGACATCTTCGATATTGGCCCCGAAAGAGGCGACCGCCTCCTTGGCGTCCTCGTAGATCCCGAGATTGATAAGATTATTTAAAAGGGATCGGCCTTCCAGAAATTCAGCCGAAAAATAGTGTGCCTGCGGCACACGGTCATACAGATCCCGTGTCTTCTCCCAACGCTCCGCTAAAAGGCCTACGACCGTTCTC
>JAFGGR010000079.1 GCA_016930475.1 Clostridiales bacterium
GCCGTCGGCCCGATAAATTTAATGCCGCATTTCTCGCAAAGCCGCGCGAAAACCGGATTTTCCGACAGGAAGCCGAATCCCGGATGAATCGCTTCCGCGCCGGTCGTCAGACAGGCGGACAGAATGGCCTGCATATTGAGGTAGCTGTCCTTGGACGCAGCGGGTCCGATACAAACGCACTCGTCGGCGATCCGCGCGTGAAGCGCGTCCCGATCTGCCTCGGAGCATACCGCCACGCTCGTGATGCCCATTTCCCGGCAAGCCCGAATAACGGTGACGGCGATTTCGCCGCGATTGGCGATCAGTATTTTACGAAACATCTCTATCTCCTTGTCGGGATCAATCCTTTTTTGCGTCGCCGATGGCAAACATGATCTCAGCGGACACGCAGAGGGCACCGTTCACAAAGGCTTTGCCCTCGCCGAATCCGATGGGACCGCGCTGTTTGGTCAAACGCACTTCGAGCCTCAATGTATCTCCGGGAAAAACACTTTTCTTAAATCGAACCTTGTCGATCCCCGCGAAAAACGCGATTTTTCCTTTGTTCTCCGGCTTGTTCAGCGCGACGATCGCCCCGGCCTGCGCCATCGACTCGACGATCAACACACCCGGCATAACGGGCATCTCGGGGAAGTGCCCTTGAAAATAATATTCGTCGGCACGCACGTTCTTCAGCGCGACGATATGCTCGTCGCCGATCTCTAAGACTTCATCGACCAGAATAAACGGCTCTCTGTGCGGAATGATCGACTCAATGTCGGCCCGGTTCATGATTGCTGACTCACTCATGGGTGTACTCCTTATTTTCGCTCGGCTCGATGATGAAAAGCTCCTGACCGAACTCAACACGGCTGGCCTTTTGAACCAGAATTTCCGTGACTGTTCCGGAAACCGGGCTGGTCACCTCATTCATCAGTTTCATCGCTTCGATGATACAAAGGACATCGCCCTTTTTCACAATCGAGCCGACTTCAACGTATGGCGCTTGGTCGGGTGCCGGCGTATCGTAAAACACTCCGACGACCGGCGAGGTCACCACATGTCCGGTGCGGACCGATTCAGACGGATTCGAGCCAACATCAAAAGGAGTCTCATCCCGGCACGGATCCGGAAAGACGGGCTGAGCACATCCCTGTGCCGTTCCGATCACCGTAGCGGGCGCTCTGGATATGCTCAGACGGCCCTCTCCCTCACCCATTCGAAAATGAGTAATGCCTTCTTTTTTCATCAGGGACATGATCTCTTTGATCTGACAAAAGGTTAAGCCTTTGCCTGAGATCGGAGCCTCCGATTCATTCGATTTTTTTGCCTCCGGTGTCATTTTTCGTATCCTGCCTTTCTGAATAAAAGCGTTCCGTTCTGCCCGCCGAATCCCAGGGAATTGGACAGGGCGACGGATATCTCTTTCTTTTTCGCGACGAGCGGCGTGTAGTCCAAATCACATTCCGGATCCGGCTCGTTTAAGCCGACGGTCGGAGGAATGATCCCGTCCTTCATCGCCATGATGGTCGCCACCGCCTCGACTCCTCCGGCCGCACCCAGGAGATGCCCGGTCACAGATTTTGTGGAGCTGATGGATGCTTTTGCCGCAGTCTCATCCCCCATCGCAAATTTGATCGCCAGTGTCTCGTACTTGTCGTTCAAAGGCGTTCCGGTGCCGTGGGCGTTGATATAGTCGATCTCCTCGGGAGAGACGTTACCCTCGCGCATCGCGAGTTTCATCGCCGTCCCCGCGCCCTTACCCTCCGGATCGGGACTCGTGATATGATACGCGTCGGCTGTCGCTCCGTAACCGGCGATCTCCGCCAGGATCGTCGCGCCGCGCTCTACCGCGTTTTCCATCGTTTCCAGGACCAGGATGCCCGCGCCCTCGGCGATGACAAATCCTCCGCGACGCGCATCAAACGGCAGTGACGAAAGATCCGGGTCCTCCGTCATGTTCAGCGCTTTCATATTCGCAAATCCGGCCAACGCAATCCGCGTAACGGGCGCTTCGGCCCCTCCGGCTACCGCGGCCTTCAGATATCCGAGCTTGATCTTGTGAAAAGCCTCTCCGATCGCGTGGGTCCCTGAAGCGCAGGCTGTCGTGACGCAATAATTCGCGCCCTTGATGCCGTAGATCATCGAAATCTTTCCCGCGGCAATATTGCTGATCATCATCGGTATAAAAAGGGGCGATATCCGGTCCGGTCCGCCCCGCACCAGAAGCTCTTCAAATTGGTCCTGCAGTGTACCCAGGCCACCGACGCCCGAGCCGATGATGACTCCGGTGTCAAAGGGATCCATTGTCGAGAAGTCGATCCCGGACATCACGATCGCTTCCCTGGCGGCTGCGACGGCGAATTGGCAATACCGGTCCGTCCGGCGCGCTTCTTTTCGATCGAGATATTCCGTGGGATCAAAGTCCTTGACCTCCGCGGCCGTGTTGACCCGCACGCCCGGATAGATGTCTTTATTGATTTTCCGAATGCCGTGTCGCCCTTGGATCAGCGATTCCCAGAACTCGGGAACGCTTTTTCCGACCGGCGAAATGACGCCCATTCCGGTGACCACGACCCGGGGCCGGCCCGCGTGATCTTCATATGATTTTTTCTTCATGGGGGAATCTGACATATGCTCCTCCTGCTATCGAAAAATGATCTGTGCGGCACTCCGATCGAATGCCGAAACGCCTTTGATTACAAAGCCAATCCGCCGGACACCTCGATGACCTGTCCGGTGATAAAAGATGCTTCGTCGGAAGCGAGAAACGCGACCAGCTCGGCCACATCCGACGGCTGTCCGAATCGCTTTAAAGGGATGCGCTCGATGGCCGATTCCTTGACCTTGTCCGGAAGCGCGTTCGTCATCTGCGTCTCGATAAAACCGGGTGCGACGGCGTTCACCGTGATCCCGCGCCCGCCCATCTCCTTCGCGAGGCTTTTGGTCAATCCGATCAAGCCGGCCTTCGACGCGGAGTAATTCGCTTGTCCCGCGTTGCCGTATATACCGGAAACCGAGGACATATTGACGATCCGTCCGCTCCTCTGCTTGACCATCATAGGAAGACACAGTGACGCAAGCATAAACGCGCCGGTCAGATTCGTATCGATAACAGCCGTGAACTGCTCCCGGTCCATGCGCATCGCCAGACCGTCCTTCGTACGTCCCGCATTATTGACCAAAAGATCGACTCGCCCGAAGGTCTCTTTGGTCGCGTCGACCACGTGTTTACAATCCTCCTCGAGTGAAATGTTCGCGGCCAAAGCGACGGCCTGCGCACCCGGATCGATCTGCTTGCACTCCGCGAGGACGCTTTCGATATCCTCCGAAACAGTCAAATCGATCAACACCAAATCATAGTTTTTTCGGGCCAGTGTCCGCGCGATCTCCGCTCCGATGCCTCTTGCGGCACCGGTCACGATCGCGACCTTTCGATTCATTTGATTTTCCATTCCATTGATCCTCCCTGCGATATGATTCGTTCGTATTCCGCGAACATTCCCTCAATGATTTCCCGGACGGGCAAGATACGACTTACGAGTCCTGCGATCTGCCCCGCCATAAAAGAACCGTGCTTCAAATCTCCGTCGACGACCGCCTTGCGGAGCGACCCGATCGTAATCGTCTCGAGCTCTTCGAAAGTAGCGCCTTTCTTTTCGAGCGCTGTCATTTCCCGTGTCAACGGGCTCCGGATACAGCGGACCGGGTGTCCGCCGCTTCTTCCGGTCACGCGGGAATCAATATCCCGGCACTTCACGACCAGAGCTTTGTAATTGGGATGTATATTGCATTCCTCGGAAGCGAGAAAACGCGTTCCAACCTGAACGCCGCTCGCACCGAGCATGCTGACCGCCGCGATACCTCTTCCGTCGGCGATGCCACCGGCCGCCACGACCGGGATCTTTACCGTGTCGACCACCTGAGGGATCAGGGTCATCGTCGTCAGTTCGCCGATGTGACCGCCGGCCTCACTGCCTTCCGCGATGACCGCGTCCGCGCCGAGGGATTCCATCCGACGCGCCAGCCCGGTAGAGGCGACGACCGGGATCACACGGATACCGGCGTTTTTCCAGGCTTCTATATACTTGCCCGGAGAACCGCTTCCGGTCGTGACCACCGGGACCTTTTCCTCGATCACAACGGCCGCAAGATCGGGCGTGTGCGGGCTTAAAAGCATGATATTGACCCCGAAAGGTTTATCGGTCATCGACCGTGCTTTTCGGATTTCCGCGCGAAGCCGCTCTTGGTCCATGGATCCGGCCGCGATCACTCCTAATCCGCCGGCATTCGACACCGCCGCCGCGAGATCCGCGTCGGCGACCCATGCCATTCCGCCTTGGATCAGTGGATAATGTGTGCCGAGAATGGAGGTGAGGGTCGTTCTCATATTCTTTGCTCCATATTTTTCCTAGAAAATGCAGGCGCACGCGCCGTAAGTCAATCCTCCGCCGAAACCGGTAAGGATCAGCGTTTGCCCTCGCTGAATTAGACCCGAACGAACATACTGATCCAAGCAAATCGGAACGGATGCCGATGAAGTATTACCGGTCTCGGCAATATTGGAAAGCATCTTTTCGGGATCGAGGCCGAGCCGCTTAGCGGCGGCCTGCAGGATCCGGTCGTTCGCCTGATGGGGTACAACATAATCAATGTCCGTAAGATTGATCTTTGCGCGTTCCAGGACCTTTTCGACCGCCGAAGGCATGGCTGTCGTCGCAAACTTATAGACTTCAGGCCCCTTCATGGACAAGTAAATGCCCGTTTCATGTCCGAACCGATCCGCACGAGCGCTCTGATCCGAATCGGAAAACGGATGGACCGCTACTTCAAAAGCCTTGCCGGTCATATACCCGCCTCCGGTACCGTCCGCACCGAAGAAAGATGAGTACACCCTTGCCGGTGCGATATCCGCTCCGTTCGCTTCTCGATTTGATACGACCACCGCTCCCGCTCCGTCCCCGAATAAAACGCAAGTTCTTCGATCCGTAAAATCAGCGATCTTGGAGAGGCTCTCCGCGGAAACGATCAAAACCGTGACCGGCTCCGTCGCGTTCAAATAATGCATCGCCACGTCAAACGCCTGAATAAAGCCCGTACACGCAGCGTTCAAATCAAAGCAAAACGCATTTACGGCCTTGAGATCCGCCTGAACGATGCACGCAGTGTTCGGCGTGGTATAATCCGGCGTGAGGGTCGTCACGATGATGATATCGATATTCTCGGGAAGGACCCCGGCATCCTCTAGGGCCTTCGCCCCTGCCTTGACCGCCATTTCCGACGTCGTCTCTCCGTCGCACAAGTGGCGACGCGAGATACCGGTTCGCGTCGTGATCCACTCATCGCTGGTGTCGATGATCTGAGCGTACATTTCATTATCGACAGTAAGCTCCGGAAGATATGAGCCGTTTCCGAGGATCTTGTAAGGGATATTCACAATTCGGTCTCCTTTATCGGACGCGCCCGAGTCGAATGAATATCGCTCAGGCACTTGAATTTCTTTTGAATATCAATTATTTTGATAGTCAAAGGTTCAGGGACATTCTACTCTCTTTGATTCCCTGCGTCAATACGAAGGAGGTCACGGCTAATGAAATCCTATTTGTTCCCCGGTCAGGGCGCACAAACCGTAACGATGGCATCGGAAATTCTTTCCGAATTCCCGGAAGCCGCACGGTTCTACGATGAAGCGCGACAAATGACCGGATCGGACCTCGTTTCCGTTTTGCCGGAACAACTGGAGCAAACCCGATTTGCACAACTGGCGATCGTCGTCCACAGCGTCGCCTCTCTCGAAAAGCATCGCGCCGGATCTGCCGAGCCCGAGACTGCCGCAATGGCAGGCTTTTCGCTCGGAGAATACACCGCGCTCTACGCCGCGGGCGTTATAAGTTATTCGGACCTGCTTCGACTCGTGAACGAGCGGGCGCGCCTGATGCAGGAGGCCACTCAAACGAGTCCCGGGGCGATGTTTGCGATCATCGGTCTTGCGGAC
>JAFGGR010000080.1 GCA_016930475.1 Clostridiales bacterium
AAGCGGGATATCCGGGGGATTCTGACCCCGCCGCCGGCTCGGCCGCTGTCAGTACGGCTTGCAGGCTCATGCGATCGATGATTCGTATGGTGATGTCCCGCGTTCTTCCGCGAATAACAGAACTGTCCGCCTCGGTCGAAGGATCCTTCCCGCTCGTGATCAATTCTTCCACCGGCATAATCGGATTTCTTGAAAGTCCGAGCAGTAGAAAATCGATAAAACTGCCCGCACGCATCACCATTCGAGGCGGTAGTTTTTCTTCCCGAACGGAGAGCGGTGCCGTCACGAAATCCTCGTGACCGGCCATGCCTCCGTCTATTTTCCTCGAAAAGCTCCCGATCAGATAAAGCCGCTCTTCCGCGCGGGTCAACGCGACGTAAAGCAGGCGCATATATTCGGAAAGTCCCGCGCGCCGCGCGCGCTCTGAGAGGAGCGTCTTGGGAACAGTCGAATAGCTGTAGCCTTTTTCGAGATGAATAAAGTCCGAGGCAATGCCATATATGTCGTGCATCAGGACCGCGCTATTTTCTTCTTCACGATTAAACGATCTTGCGAGTCCGCAAACGAAGACGATCTTATATTCGAGGCCCTTGCTCTTGTGAATACTGTTGCAGTGAACCGTGTTGCGAATTTGTTCGCCGACCTCGAATTCCTCCGGGCGGTGCTCTCCGCGGTTGATCTCATCGATGTATCGAACGAAAGAATAAAGCCCGCCTCTGTGCCCGCTTTCGTATGCGTTGGCCCATTCGCGGAACGTTTCCAACGCGGCGACGCGACGCAGACCGTTTTCCTGACCGCTCAGCCGGTCCATCATGCCGGTCCTCCGGTAAATGTGCTCGATCAGCTCGGAGACCTTAAGGACCATCGACTTCGTCCGAAGAGCTTCGATAAAATCGATGAAGCGGTTCACCTTGCCGCGCAAAGGTTCCGGGCCGTTTTGGGAATAAAAGAGCACTTTTTCGTGAAAAAAACTGCGTTTCAAGCCATTCTCCTGCCCGAATATAAATATGCGCAAGAGATCCTCCGGCGTAAAAGAAGCGTCCGGGAAATCTGCGCGCATCACGGAGCAAAGCGGGATATCCTGCTGCATATTGTCGATGAGGAGGATCAGATTGTTCATCAACAGAAGTTCCCTGTCGGTAAATAGCGCCGATTCTGTCGGCCCTTGTGCCGGAATACCGTTGGAGCCGAGGATCCCGGCGATCAACGCCGCTTCCCGGTTCGTGCGGGAAAGCACCGCAAAATCACTGTATCGGCACCCGAAGCGCCCGATCAACTCACGAATGGTACGCAATACATAGAGTCCCTCGTATTCGACTGCCGCCAAGTCAATTTCCTCTGTCCTCGAAAAATCAGGTGCTCCGGCTTGGTCTGTCGAACCTTGGTCCGAATCCCCATTCTCGCTCGTCGGGGATTCTCGCGACTCCGACTCCGGATCGGCTCGAAGCGTCGGGTAGGATTCCGTTCCCCGCTCCAGCAGAACAAATTGAACGACCTCCCCGGGATCGTCTCCGAATGCACTTTCGGTCCGCATCGGATCCAGTCGCTGGGTGTCGTCATATTGAATTTCGCCTGCCGCCCGCGACATCAACTGAGAAAAAATATCGTTAACAAAACAAAGGATCTCTCGACGACTTCTGAAATTTCCGTTCAACTCCAGAAGGCTTCCGTCCTCCCCGCCCCGATAACGATCGCTTCTTGCGGTAAACATATCCGGACGGGCATGGCGAAAACGGTAAATGCTCTGTTTGATGTCTCCGACATAGAACACGTTGCGGTCGGATATCCTTGCGATGATCGCGTCCTGGATGCGGCTGTTGTCCTGATATTCGTCGATATAGATCTCCGTAAACAATTCGCGGTAGTAACCGGACGGCCCGGGCAATTTCAGCAGTTGAAGCGCTAATTGCTCCTGATCCGAATAATCGAGCGTGTTCTCGGCGTGTTTCCGTTCCGAAAACAGGCGATCCGTAAGGATCACCGTCTCGAAAAGCCGCGCCAAAAGCGGGTACATGGCCCGGAGCTCGCCCCGGATATCATCGGCGGTCCGCAAAAACGCCTGCGGCAAAAGACCTTTGAAATTCGAGATGTAAGTCTTATTGATCGGGTACGCGCCCGAAAGGACATACATCAACTCGAAAAACGGTGTAAGAACGGCAAAAAACCGGCTCTTTTCACTTCCGCGATCCTCTTTGTCCGGAGATCCCGGAAATTTGCCGACCGGGGCCCGGGCGGCGACGGATGCGATATCGTCCCAGCCCGCATCGTTTTCGAGCTTCGAAAGAAGTTCCCGGGCGAGCGCAAAGCTTTCAAGATAGACACCGGTCTGCTCCGCGTTCTTCTTCTTGTCCTTGACAAAGGCGATGATCTCAAGCATCGGCTCGGCTTCCCGGACGGCTTCGACCGCGCGCTTTGCAATCTCCATGAGCTCCTCGATCAAGGTCCTCGCGGTTTCCGACGACGCATAATCCTCGGCTTCGGCTTTTTTCGCAAGGATCATTTCACGGACACGATCTTCATAGTCCGGCAAACTGCGCAGTGCGGAATGAAAGAAGAGGATCATCTCGCGGAGAGTCCTGTCCGTGCGACCGGTGCCAAAACTCATCGACATATCCATGAAATGTCCGCACCATTTTTCGATCGTCAGCGAGTCGCCGTCGGACGCGAACGGATATGGTTCCGATCGCTTTATCGGAGGCAGATCCGAGACCGGATCGATCCCGGAAGGGTCAGATTCTTTGAGGACCCGGTGGCAAAGCGCATACAGTCCGTCGAGGACCCGGTCGACCGCTTCCTGAAGCATGATCTTGGATCGCGTCCCGTCAAGGATCGAACTGCCCGGCTCGATCAAAATCTTTCCGTCGGCATCCGTAAGCTCAGATCCGAAGTTTTTGATGACGTCATTGCAGAATGAATGGATCGTCGAAATATGAGCGAGCGGCAGTAAAGATATCTGTTCGGATATCCTTTGGATCTCGCGCGGATCCTCAGATGCGGTCTGAGCTTCGATCAGCGCGGTTTCGAGACGGTTGCTCATATGGGTGGCCGCCGCATTGGTAAATGTCATGACCAGGACATTCTGAACATTCAGACTGCCATCAACGACACGACGGGCGATCCGCTCGACCAAAACGCGCGTTTTACCGGAGCCGGCGGCGGCGCTGATCAGAAGATTGCCGAGCGCCGCGTCGACGACTCTTTGCTGTTGTTCGGTCAGGTTCATGTCGAAAGTCCCCCTTCCGCGTCTGTTTCGGTCGGATCGGCGTTGCCGGAAAACGCGTTCCCGATATCGAAGCGATCGGACACCTCCCGGCGAACGGCCTCGATATAGCACTCTCTGTCTCCGGGTTTTTTGCCCGGCTCCACTTCGATTTGAGGCAACGCGCGCATCGGTGCGGACGGGGGTCTTTCGGGGTCGATGCCACAGATCGCCTTATATTCGCAATAAACGCACGCGATTTTTTTATCGTTTTTGGGATCATAGACCGGGCGGATCGGGAATCGCCCGTCGAAGATTTTTTCGCACGATTCTCTGATCCTTATGAGTGCATGTTCCGCACCGAGGCTCAGAATATCCGGTTCCAGTTTCATGCCGCGCTCGGTCAATTGCTTATTCTTGCCGACAATCGCAGTTTCTTCCGGCGAGGCCGTCTTCGAAAGATCGACTCGTATGACCGGGTTTTTCATTACAAAATACCCCGCGTCTGCCGGTCGAAGCTCGGGATGAACCGACCCGTATGCGTATATATATCCCGGCAGTTGAACCGAAAGGCCGGCGTACATTTGCCGATAGTTCACTTCCTTTTCGCCGGTTTTGTAATCGAGCACACGAAAGACGCCGAGCGTCGGATCAACGTCTACGCGGTCGATCACGCCGTTGAATGCTACGCTTCGTCCCTTCCCCGGCCATTGAATGACAATCGGCGGATTCGAATTTCCCTTTCCGTACGACCACTCGGTCTCCCGCGGAGTGAAATTTCCCGATCGTATGCCGCTAATAACGGCACGCAAAGATTCCCGAACGATCGCGATCATCCGACGGCCGGAACCCATGAGCAGTGCCGGGTCTTGCGAGACGATATTGCGATCCGCCGCGCAGGCCTTTTCGAAAAGCGCCGCGCTCCATTCCCCAAAATCCTTATGTGTATATTCCTCCATGACCTCCTTGCGCTGCTCTTCGTCCGGGACGTCGCGGAGCTCGCCGATCAATTCCTGAAGCGCAAGCTCCATCATCTTATGCGCGACGGTGCCGGTTTCCCGCGCATCGACTTCGAACCGGTCCCGCTCGAGCAGACGCAACACATAAGAAGCAAAGTATTGAAAAGGGCATGATTCATACTTTTCGATCTGAGAGACGCTCATCCTCGTTTCCGGCTCGAAGATCCGATCGATCAACCCGGCCGACAGGCGAACATCAAAGGGATCTCCCGACGCCCTGTTTCGGAAGGTAAATTCGGGATGCTGACGAAGCAACGCGCCGGCCTTCGCTCGTTCCCGAGGATCGACGGAAGAGTCGTCGGAATGAATCATCGAGGCAGCATATCGCAGAAGCGCTGTTCGGGTAAAAAGTCGCGGGTCATGGAGACCCTTCGGGGGATGATCCAGAAACGTCGCGTTCGGCAGACAATCGGAAATCAGGCGGAAAACAGAGGAGGGCTCTTTCGAAAGGAGCGAAGAGATATAGAGTTTCTCCGAAGGACAATCGAGTATCGCGTATGCGGTGAAAAAGTCGGCGTACGCGCCATCCTTCGATCGGTTCGGGAAGCGGACCCGGAGCGACGTCGCGAGCAGTTCGCGTTCATGACCGCGCAGGAATCCTTCGGATAGCGCTTTATTGGGAAAATGCTCGCGCTGGGCTCCGACCAGGAACATGACCTTGCAGTCGCGCTGAAAGCCGCGTGTTACATCGGTGATCCGCAATTGGTCGACAAATGCGGGGATCGCGCCCGCGGGTGCAGCGTCCGTCGCAAACAAGAGCGCGTCCCGGAAGTTAATAAGGGAAATCCGCATATCACCCATGGGACCTGCGAGTCGATCGAGAATCCTCATCAGTTCGTTCCAGGACGCCACCAACGCAAGCGCCGCGTCATGGTCGCCGGCATCGACCCATTCCCGCCCTAAAAACTCGATCTGGCTGACGGAGTTCTCCGGGGAATCTCCTCCGATGTAAATTTCCAGAAATGCGGATAGGATCACCGACTTCGCGTCACAGCGCGGTTCCGCAAGAAGGCTCGAAACAACTTCCCGCAACGGGAAAAGAACCCTTTGAACCAAGGCGAAGAGTTCCGGACCTTTGGGGTCCTTCTCCTTCGTATATCGAGCCTCGTCGAAAATCCGATATCCCTTGAAAAGCCCGTGCTTCAGGCAATAATTCTCGAGTCGGTCGGCATCCTCCCGTGTGATATGGCACATCCCCGATTTAACGCATTGCATGAGGCTGTTGTACGACCATCCGTTGACGCCCAAGTCCATGAGCGCCGCGACAAATCGCATCAGAGCGGTATCTGAGAGCCTCTTGCGCTTGTCGAGAAACGGATCCATACCGAACTCGGCAAAAATCGAGTGCAGATTGGACTGGTAATTCATAGGATCGCACAGAACGATCGTGATGTCCTTGTATCGATATCCGTGAAGCAGTACGAGCTCACGCACCTTCCCGGCGACATAGGAAAGTTCATCCGTCGCCGAGGCGAAAAGCATGCTCGTAACGCCTCCCGCCTGCCCTGTGAAGGGTTTTCGCTCTCTCCTGAGAAAAGATTCCGCAAGATGACGGATCTCCGGAGCTGTGTTCTCGGAGCGCGGGACCTCGACAAACTCGGCGGACGGTACGGATCCTTTAAGAAGTCGGATCGTTTGTCCTCCGAAATGAAAACCTTCCCGGCCCGGCGCTTCTTCATCCTCACCGGCACCGTCACGCAGACGCCCTGCCGTATCGGAATCGGCGCATACAGAAACCGTGACCTTGGTACACAACCATGAGAGCCGCTTGATGATCTCCGACTCTTCGGGCGTAAAATTTCGCGTTTGGCCGAACCCGGTGATCCAGACCGAGGCATCGGAGAGATACTTGAGCCTACTGTACGGCCAAGGCACGGATCCTGCCGCACCGATGGCATTCAATTCGTCGATGATCGCGCAAAGCCGGTTGAGCGGACGGACGCGCTGACAGCCTTCCAGATCTCCTGTGAGACGGTCCAACCGCTCCATCAAGAGCGCAAGCTCCTGCATTTTTTCGTTGAAAAGAGGTTGTACCGATTCCCCTTCGACATTGCGGAGCATATCCGGCGTAATGTCATATCGATAGAAGTCTTCCAGAACGCTTTCGATCTGCGAAGCAAAACCGATCCTTTGTGAAACGGAAGACAGTACTCGAAAATCGTCCTTGCCCTCATTAAGCACGCGGTGAATCAGCAGACTTTGCATCGCGGGATCCGAAAGATCGTGACGTATCCCGCCGATATCCGAAAGGATCCGATGCGCAAACCGATGAAAACTTAAGACGTCGACAAGCATCAACGCTTCGCTGATCGCTTCGCCGGACTCGCCGTCTCGGCAAAGCCTCTGCCGGACCTCCAGATAACGCCGCTCCATGTCGGCCTTGGTTTGTTCGGGAACAATGAGAAAGGCTCTCTTATGAGGCCAAAGAAGCGCTTCGGTGCAGATCTCCTCCATGCAGGCATCTATCAGATCACCCGCACGTTCTCCGTGCAGTATTCGAAACGCCAAGGCCGCACACCTCCTCAGAGGGTATCCAGATTCTGACCGTGTGCCGACTTCATTGTCGCACCCGCCTTATCCAGTATAGCATGAACGGCCTCGTATTCCTGCTTCCTTTTGACCTTGAGCGTGGTCGTTTTGACCATTTCGCCTTCCGAGAATACGAAGTATCGGATCGACTTGAAAGACGGCATTTGATGGTTGATTTCACGAATATGATCCTTGAAATATTCGAAAATGTTGTTGTCACCGGGGTTCTTGTCCGGCACGGGCAAGTGTTTTCCGATCTCCTGACGATCAATGAGTATCTTCGCGCATATATCGATAGTCTCCCGATCCGATTCTTCTCCCCAAACAAAGGCTTCGCGAACGCCCGGAATGATGTTGATCAGAGACTCGATCTCCTCGGGGAACGCCTTCTTTCCGTTGGTCAGAACGATCATCGACTTCACCCGTCCGGTGATGTGCAGACAACCCTTCTTGTCGAGATACCCCATGTCTCCGGTCCGGAACCATCCGTCCTCGGTCATCACCTCCGCAGTCGCCTCCGGGTTCTCATAATAGCCGAGCATAACGCACTCGCTTTTCGTAAGGATTTCTCCGATGGCGCCCGGCTTCTCTTCCTCGGTATCAATCCCGACCCGGACATCGGTGACCGGTCGGCCGACACTTCCGTAGACGTTGCACTCCTGCGTAGTCACGCTGATGACCGGTGCAGTCTCGGTAAGCCCGTAGCCCATCAGAAAATCAAGTCCGAAATCGCTGAAGTCACTGATATACTTCTTATCGATCCCGGCACCGCCGATGACAACCAGTCGGAGATGTCCGCCGAACTTCTTGAGGATGTCCTTGAAACTGATCCGCCGGAGGTCAATACCGAATTTCCGGAAAAAACGGGTCAGCG
>JAFGGR010000081.1 GCA_016930475.1 Clostridiales bacterium
AATGTCCGGGCGCACAAAATCAGCAACGGAGAAGATGCCCTTTGGATTACCGGCAGCCGTGTATATGCACACCGGTCTTTCCAGGACATGGTACATGCAGACCGGCTCACCCGGCACAAGGGTCTTAACAAACGGAAGATTGTAAGTATTTGTGTACCGATCCCACAGATGTGCCGATGCAATCTGCACCTCTTCTTTATAAAGCGCTTGAAGCCCGTCATAGCTTCCGGCATAAGAGCGGAGAAATCGAGTGCCGCCGAGCATCGAGTTGGCAGAAGAGCAAAGCATGTCCAATACAAAATCCTGTCCGCAGACAATGAAGTTCAACGGCGAAGCGGCAGTCTCCCGCGGGCGTGATGCAGGAACATATAGCGAAGACGTTGACAGCGCGCCTCCGGAGCCCTCACGATCAACGGAAGATCCTGACAGAACTTTCTGCAAATCCCCGTAAGAAATTCGAAACTGCTTGCCCATTTTCACAGCATGAAGACTCCCCTTGCGAATCATTTCGTAAACAGTTGTCTTCTTCACTTTGAGAATGTCTGCCACTTCTTGGGGCGTATAAATCTGCTCGTCCATGAGTTTCCTCCGGTAATCGCAATAGTATATAGATTTGTAATACCATAACCCTCTTCCGCTGTCCAGTAATTATTAATAATACTAATAAAAACAGCACAATAATCATCGATTCCGAATTGCACAAAAGACGCCAAACGATCCGGCTCATATTCCGTCATATTATCGAAACGCTCGAAAATCGCCATAATACGGCACCAATCTCGTTGACTTCCGAAAAACACGGTTCTATAATGACGCCATAAACAAAACAGCACTATACCAAACAATACCAAACAAACATGATGTGACAAAAGGAGGATTAACATGAAAAACGTACGCATGATCCGTCTGATTGCGACCCTTTTATTGGTGATTACACTGGTACTCCCTGGATGCTCGAGCAGCACTTCAAGCAAAAGTACCGGGGCGACCGACTCGCAGTCCCAAGTCGCGGTATCCGATTCATCTACCACTACGCTTCCCGAAACTTCGGCATCTACCGAAGATGTCGCTCCGGGAATCACAGATTTTTTGGACATCAATACCGACTTGGTAACCCTCATTGCGCTCGGTAACAGCGATGTGCCCGTCGGTCAGTATTCACAGGAAATACTCACAACCCTTGAAATCTGGGATGCCATTCAGTCCAAAATATCCTTCTGCGGAAACGTAAAGGAAGTCCTGTCGCAGGTCGCAAACGGCTCCGTGGATTGCGGCATTGTATATGCCACCGACGCAGCCACCGAACCGGCTGTAACTGTCGTATCCGTAGCTCCGTCCGACTTGCTGACGACTCCGGTTGTCTACCCCTCCGCCATACTCACTTTTGCGGCAAATCCGAATGCAGCCGAGGCCTTCCTGAATTTTCTCCTGACCGATGCTGCAAAAGCAGCATTTGAAGAAGTCGGATTCACAACCATCGCAGATAGCGAAGCACACGCAATTACATTCGCACCGGAGGGTATCCTGACCATTTTTGCCGCCGCAAGTATGACAGAATCACTGACGGCGATTTCCGATCTGTTTATGACGGAATACCCGGACGTTGAAGTGATCATAAATTTTGATTCCAGCGGTACCCTCCGGACTCAGATCGAATCCGGTGCTGAAGTCGACATCTTCATTTCTGCCGCACAGTCGCCGATGACCGCCCTGATCGACGGCGGATACATCGACATAACCACAAAAATCAATCTCCTGCAAAACGAAGTCGTACTGATTATTCCGGGCGCATAGAGTAAGTCATAACAATTCCAGGGGCTAAAGGAAGCCTCTCGAAGTCGCACCTGTCAGGTTGCGCTTCGGGAGGCTTTCGGTCATCAGACACAAAGACACAAGGAAAGGTGGACGTCATGGATCTCTTCCCGCTATGTAATTCCATACGAATATCCCTGATCGCCACCGCGATCACCCTCGCGCTCGGAATTCTCTGCGCCTATCATATTGCGCGCCTTCCCGGATGGATTAAAGGAATCATGGACACCTTTCTCACCATCCCGATGGTTCTGCCGCCGACTGTAGTCGGTTACCTGATCCTTGTCACTACATCTCCCAAAAGCGCCCTCGGCTCTTTCCTTAAGACGACCCTCAGCACCACCATCACCATGAAGTGGTATGCCGCAGTCATCGCCGTCGTCATCGTAACGTTCCCGCTCATGTACCGCACAGTCCGAAGCGCTTTTGAATCCTTCGATGAAAATCTCCTCCATGCAGGACGGACACTCGGACTATCCAATTCACTTATTTTCCGGCGCATCCTACTTCCCAATTGCCGCTCCGGGATCCTTGCGGGCATCGTCTTATCCTTTGCACGGGGCATCGGTGAATATGGTGCAACCAGCATGGTCGCCGGCTATATTGCCGGAAAAACCGCCACCGTCTCAACCACCGTCGCCTACTACTGGCAAACCAATCAAGACGATCTGGCGATGCGCTGGGTCCTTATAAACCTCTCCATTTCCTTTGCGGTCATGCTCACCGTCAACTATTTTGACAAGAAAAACACTTCGAGCAAAAGGAGGCAGTCCGATGTCACTCTATTGTAAAATCCAAAAACGCCTCGGCCGGTTTCTTCTGGATGTAGAGCTGGATGTCGGCGACGAAGTACTCGCCCTCCTCGGCGCATCCGGTTGCGGCAAAAGCATGACCCTTCGATGCATCGCGGGTATTGAAAAACCGGACCACGGCATAATCGTCCTCGACGACAAGACCCTTTTCGACTCCAAAAAACGAATCAATCTCCCGCCGAAACAGCGCAAAACCGGCATGCTGTTTCAGGACTATGCGCTTTTCCCGAATATGAGTGTTCTCGAAAACATCAGCATCTCCGCATCTCGCGCAAGCCGCAGTGACGTCGATGCCCTCATTACAACGTTCCGGCTCGAAGGACTCGAAAATCACCACCCGTATCAGCTGTCCGGCGGACAGCGCCAACGATGTGCCTTGGCCAGAATGCTCGCCTCCGGACCCGATCTTATAATGCTCGACGAACCTTTCTCGGCACTTGATACCTTCCTGCGCTGGCAGATGGAACAAGAGGTCGCAGCAACAATCAAACGCTTCGGCAAAACAGTCCTCCTCGTCTCCCACAACCGGGACGAAGTCTATCGTCTATGCAGCCGCGCCTCCGTCATCTGCTCCGGAAAAAACGAGCCGATTCGCACGAAGCACGACCTGTTTTTCCATCCGCACACCTATGCCGACGCACTCCTAACCGGCTGCAAAAACATCTTCGAAGCAACTGCCTCCGGTCGCCAAATCTCTATTCCCGCACTCTGCGCAACATTTACTACGGGCACAACCGTAAGCGATATCGAATACATCGGAATCCGGGCGAAAAAAATCCTGCCCTTCTTCATGAAAAGCCTTGATGCCAGGACCATCGACCTTCACTATGAAATTCTAAGCGTTACCGAAAGTATGTTCAGCTACATCCTTCTCGTTCAGCCAATCGGCGGATCGCAGCCTCTCTACTGGGAAATCGAAAAAGAAAAATATCCGGAAATCCGGCAACACAAAAGCATCTTATCCATACCCGTGAAAGAGATTATGCTTCTTAGGGAGGCGCGAGAGTAAATGCAGGTAAATGGGTCCAATTTCTCTTCAAAACCTTCTCGATGTGTCTCTTTCTGTACATCCTAACTTTGATCGGATACTGCAATTATTCGCATCTGCGAAATAAAAAAAGATATAATTGGAATAATGTAACGAATGTCTTCCGAAACGGATATACATAGCAGAGGGTGAAAAGAGGTGAGCGTCTCGTGAGGGATATGGATGAGATCTACAGAGAATATGCGAAACCGGTATACAGGTTCTGCTGCGCATGTCTCATGACGATGATCTCTCCGAGGAACTTACTGCCGAAACCTTCTATCAGGCACTCAAGTCGATCAACCGGTATAACGGAGAATGCAAAATGGACGTCTGGCTCTGTCAGATCGCAAAGCATCTCTGGTTTCGCGAACTCGAGAAGCGCAAAAAGCACCGGACGGTTGATCTTGAGGAAATTGAAAATGAGCCGGACGACGGTCCTTCCCCGGAAACAGTCCTGACCGGATCGGAAGCGACCATGGAACTCTACCGGCATATGCAGCGCCTGGATCCCGTTTCCCGTGAAGTGATGTACCTTCGCTTGATCGGCGACCTGGGATATCGTGAAATCGGCGAAATTCTCGGAAAGACCGAGACATGGGCGCGCGTCACCTATTATCGAGGCAAAGAAAAGATGAAGAAAGGTCGTGAGTCAATATGAGAGCAGAGCAAACCTGTGAGATTGTGCGGGATCTTATGCCATTACTGGCAGATGGACTGGTTGCACCTAAAACCGAGGCTTGGATGAAGGAACATCTGGAGGAGTGTCCGGAATGCAAAGAAATATGGGATGCACTAATGGCCCCGGAAGCTATCACCCCCAATGCACCGACTGAAAAACAGCTGAACAGAAAAGTGAATTTCATGAAAAAGATTCACAGGACAACGGTAATAAAAATCATTGTTATTGCCGCAGTCATCTGCGCGGTGTGTATCGGTGGGTTTTACTTGTTGACTCAGGTAAAGTTCTACGTGCCGACGAAAGATATGACCGTGGCAGCGACTCCTTCATGGAAGGTGGAAGAGTACCAGCCGGTCTTTATTTATTCTTACGATGTCACAGTGGACAAAAAGTACGGCAGGGCAACACTGGAAGACGTGTCAAAGCAACTTATACCGGATGAAAAATTGGGAAATATTGAGGAGTATTCTTTTCGAATTTATTATACACTTTGGGATTATCTTTTCAGAGCCAATCGGGAAACAACGGTATCTATCGATATTAGAGGTAATTATCCGGATCGGGCGAGTATGGTTCCTGACTCGAAAGACGCAATTATATATGATTTTATTAGAGGGCTTCCTACGCCGACATCCGTATTCATTAAAGGGATAACAGAAAGCGATCGCTTTGTTCTATGGGAAAATCTCGAGATTCTCGATGCGATGAACAAAATTCTTGAGCGGTCGGCTGATCCGGAGGCTGTAACCGTTGATTCTGATGGAAGACAGGTTGTCTTTGAATTGGAAGAGGTCGTGCTGCGAACAGATATTTCGGAGAAAAACGGAGCGATTCTTAAAGGCGCCTTATATCCGACAACACCGGAAGACATGAAAGAAAGGTTATACCATTATTTGCTTGTCAATGGATTCTCCAGTGAGGAATTAAAAGTGTTAAGTGAAACGGGTATTTACAGCAATACATTGATCGAGATGACGGGAGCAGAGTTTTCCGGTGCAAATTTATATGGCGAAAATGCTTTTGCCTCTGTACCGGAGGATTCAATTATTCAGATTATGAACGCAACACTTCATGTATCATCAGAAACACCGATTCCGCCGTGCATCGGCTATCGTGCATTCAGAAAAGATGCCGGAGCCTATTCCTTTGAATTATTATACAATCCGGAGATAGCAACCGAAGAGGAATATCGCACCCGGCAGAACAGAATCGTTACTTTTGTTAACGGTCATCGGGAAGTAATTCAGTATTGACAGTATGGAACTGATGATTACTCAATAGCAAATATGATAAAAAAACAATTTGAGCCATATGATATAAAAGACGGAAGCGGACCGCTGATTGAAATTCCGTTGTCTTGAATCAAGAAGCATCGCTACTTTGGCTATCCGGTCGGGTGAAAACCCGGCCGGATTTTTTTGCTGACTTTTATCGCTACAAGGATTGACTCGTCCGCCCCGCAGCTCTCCGATCGAGCCCCTCGAAAAACGTCGCCCCCGAACTTGTTCTCGAAAACAACCAGCCGCCACCCGTCATCCGCATTAGGGTGACAGGCAAACCAACTGTCCATCACACCCAGAATGGCCGGGAAGGCCTCGACAAAGTCGGCAGCATCCCTCCCTGAACAACTTGCCTCCGCGTGAATACGCCCTTAAGATTGCATCAGAATACTAGCATTGCTCGTTGGACGAATTTGCGGGACAGGTCAAGGGAATTTCCGCAATTCTTTATATTTCATTTTATTTGCCTCTGATTTCTGAGTGTTTCCCGCTCTTTTCCCTCTTAGTAATTGTCTGTTATTCGAGCAGGCTCCCTTCCATTTCATTTCTCACTATTTGCGCCAGTCGTTGTTGGTCCTCCCAAGCCTCTTCATCGAGAAATATTTTCATCAATATTCTGGTCACTTTCTTAAATATTGCCCGATTCGAACCATAGTCACTATGAGCACCCAATTTGAATGTTAAGACACCGGAAGGAATATCCTCATTTTTGCTGATCTCTTTTGTTGATCTATCCAGAATTGTCGGTGCATATTCATTTGTTATCCCCGAATACACCGG
Source organism: Clostridiales bacterium (assembly GCA_016930475.1). Taxonomy (GTDB): domain Bacteria; phylum Bacillota; class Clostridia; order Saccharofermentanales; family Saccharofermentanaceae; genus JAAYCT01. The sequence goes on from JAFGGR010000081.1 coordinate 6,394, forward strand.
ATCCGAAGGAAGTGCCAGCGTATTCGTGACCGGAGGTCCACAGTCTTTGCCTATATTGACATGGATCTCTAAGTTGGCGGAATCTTTGTAAACGTACTCAAATCCCAGACGCGCAAAATGTCGGGGCGCAATAAACACCTCCGCGGCTGCTCTCTTGCCGATTCTGATTGTTCGATCATTCGCTTCTATCGTCGAACATATTTCACCCTCAGTTATATATCTTTCGGATGGAAGTTCATCCAACCAAATACGGCCTTTCTTAAACTCTCCCGGATTGAAACGAATATCCATTATGCATATCCCCTCAGCATCGCTAGCTTACACACTTTCTTCACATTAAACTCTCACTTCATCCGGAAGTTCCTCTTTTCGAGATTCTCCTGCAATTCATCAACATCGGACCGCTTGATCCCGATGCTAATTAGAATGGTTTCTTCTTCGAAAATTCACCTACTCATCATAGCATTTGCCGTGAAATCACGAGTAGATAAGGTTTACTTCAACCTCTTCCATTATTCTTTTTCGAGGAGCGGATAAATAAAAATCTTCGTCCAAAGACACGACTTGACTGCAGCATTTGATATGTTTGTGAGTAGGGCATAACGACTCCTGAAGGACCGCGCCGCATGAAACGCATCTTTTCCCTGCTAATTGATCGTGAATTGGACGGATATATGCATCGTCCTCTGGCGTATACCAATATAATTCGCCACATTCTCTGCATTTTAGGATGATCGGCGGATCACCAAAATCAGGCAACGTATAGTATATTTTCTTTGTCCGCTTACACTCCGGACATTCCACCTCAAAACAGTATGCATTCACGACTTGCTTTTTCATCTGCTCTTCCCCTTATCATTTTGGTGAACAGTTCAGTTGAGACAAAACCATTCATACTCTCTCCCAAAACACTGTCGAACCTCATCAAACAAATTCCTATCCCACTTTTTTCTGACCGGTTTAATATAGATTTTCCAATACTCTTTCAGCGAGTAATTATCCGCTTCGAGAAACACCGTTGGAAAAGCATGTATACAATCAACAATATTCATTATTATAAATTAATAACGAATCAATCACGACAAATTTGTTAGGAAGACAGAAGATTTCGACACAAAAGTATTTTCCGACAAGAAAACCTAAATAATGGTATACTCAATTAAATTATTTAAGGGGGAATTCGTTTTGAAAAAGTTTCTTAAAGCAATGGTGCTGGTTCTTGCTTTTACTCTTGTATTTTCTCTTGCAGGATGCTCCGCTAAAAAGCCGATAACGGTTGACGAGTTTGAGGACATCATGAAGGATGAAAAATTTAATACCTATCGTATGGAACATGAATACCTTGTCGATGACAATGAATATCACAATGGTGAAGGGTGTCAGGCAAATATAAGTGACCCCGAGTCTTTTATTAATTTTAATGTTTATGCTTCTGAAGAAGATGCGAAAGATTTCTCTAAAAAATCTGTAGAATTAATGAAGAAGTTCATTAAGGACGAAGAGTCGGGTGCGAAGATCACAACAAAGAGTTCCGGTGATTATGAAAAGATTACTATAAAAGGTGAATTAAGTGATGAATCTGATATCTACAGGGTGATTATTCGCATCGAAAATACGGTTCTCGACGCGACGATTTTGGGTGACAGCAAGTCAGATGTAAAATTGATTGACGGTATTGTGAAAAAGTTGGGGTATTGATCCCCCCCCCACCCGTCATCCGCCTTATACACGCCCGGCATATCCAGTCGGAACAGTCGCTTGCCACTCGTCCGGCCCGCATACTCAATGTCCGGAATGGCTCGCCTGCACCTGATTGTTTTTGATCAGATTATGCTGAAAAATCCGCTCCGCCTTGGGGTGACGCGCAAACCAGCTGTCCATTTCGCTTGAAGCATGACCGGAAAGGCCTCGCAATATCCCGCCGCATCCCTCCGGTTCAGCCCCTCGAAAAACGCCGCCCTACCGTCACTCCCCTTATTCAAACAGTATTTACTGTCAAAATGAAACGAATACCCCTTCCCGTGCTGCTCAATCCGCAGTGCGCACCCGCCCTTGTAATACATGCTGACATAATCCTTCCGGATCTCCATGCAAATATCCGGGTTATGGCGTGCCTGGTCCAGGAAGAAGCTGAGCTCGCCCGATTTCAGGGATTGGATGAATTGGGAGCAGTATACTTTCTCGATCTCCGAAAGGATCTGCTCGTGTTCGGGAACCGGGATAATTTTTCGGCTTGGATCGGAAGAGTCCTTTCTTCTCATGGCATCTCCCTCGCATTGGAAACTAACGGACACGAGTGTCCGAAACATCGGCCTAATGGCATATGCGCCGCGGGTAGTGTCAAGGATTTTGCGCACATTTATTTACTCACTTGGTACAGGCCGTCAGCCAGCCGTCGAGTCTGTGTTCACCTCCTTAG
>JAFGGR010000082.1 GCA_016930475.1 Clostridiales bacterium
AATCGGATGACCTCTTCCGGCCATCAACACATCACTTCCTGTACTATTTTCCTTCGTTGGAGTTGCTCTCCTTATTACTCTGTGCGGATTTCTCATTCGGATCGCTCTGCTGGATATGATTTTTGATTTTATCATCAAAAAGTTTGCTCAAGCGCTCGGGATCTGATTCTTCGGAGTCAGAATGGTTGTTATCAGCTGCTTTTTCGTTAAGTGTATCACTGTTCTCGCCCATAATCGAGTCGGAACCGATCTCGACGTCGAGATTTTTCCCGTCCGAAGCGTATATGGCCTCAAACTCGTCTCCTTCGATCTTTTCCTTATCCAACAGGCGGGCCGCGATGATGCGGAGGAGCGCCATTTTCTCTGTGAGAAGCTTGTTCACCTTATCGTAGGCCTCATCAATGATCACTTTCACTTCCTGATCGATTTGCGAAGATACCTGTTCGCTGAATCCCTGCACATGGCCATAATCTCTGCCCAGAAAGATCTCGTCTTCACTGCCGAAAACAAGGTTCTTCAGTTTGTTGCTCATGCCGTACTTCGTGATCATACTGCGCGCGATGGAATTACAGTGCTGAAGATCCGACGACGCGCCGGTGCTGATTTCTCCGAAAACCAATTCCTCGGCCGCGCGTCCGCCCAATGAGATCATGATCTTGTCGATCATCTGCTTTCGGGTGGTGTAGTAAATATCCTCATCCGCCCGATGCGCAGTGTATCCGCCGGCTCCACCGGCCGGGATGATCGACACACGTTCCACCTTGTCCGTCTCCGAGATCGCCCGAAGAACGATCGCGTGACCGGCCTCGTGGAAAGCGGTTAACCGCTTCTCCTTTTCGTTGATGACCCGGCTCTTCTTCTCCGGACCGATCATGACCTTGAAGGTCGCTTCGGTGATCGTTTTATAGTCGATTTCCTTCAGATTGTGACGCGCCGCCAACAAAGCAGCCTCGTTTAATACGTTAGCGAGATCCGCTCCCGTAAAACCGGGCGTATTCTTCGCAACGTCTCTTAAGTTCACACCGGCCGCGATCGGCTTTCCTTTGGAATGTACCTTGAGGATCTCTTCACGGCCCTTGATGTCGGGAAGCATGACAAAAACACGACGGTCGAAACGACCGGGGCGAAGCAGAGCCGGATCGAGAATATCGATTCGGTTGGTTGCCGCGATAATGATGACGCCCTCATTCGGTCCGAAGCCGTCCATCTCGACCAAGAGCTGATTGAGCGTCTGCTCACGCTCGTCATGTCCTCCGCCCATTCCTGCACCACGATGTCTTCCGACCGCGTCGATCTCGTCGATGAAGATGATGCAGGGAGCGTTCTTTTTCGCATTGTCAAACAGATCCCGAACCCGGCTCGCGCCGACACCGACAAACATCTCGACAAAGTCCGAACCGGAAATCGAGAAAAAAGGAACCTCGGCCTCACCGGCGACCGCTCTGGCCAGCAGAGTTTTACCGGTTCCCGGGGCGCCGTGCAAAAGGATGCCTCTGGGAATTTTTGCTCCTACCTCCGAGTACTTCTTGGGATTTTTCAGAAAATCGACAAATTCGGACAACTCCGCCTTCTCCTCATCCGCTCCGGCAACATCCGCGAATGTTACGTCGTGCTTGCTGGGGTCATGGAGTTTTGCTTTACTGCGCCCGAAACTGATTGCGTTCTTGCCGTCATTCTGGGAACGGGAAAGATAAAACCAAAGAAAAAGTCCGACGAGGATCACCGGGACCACGATTAGCAAGATATTGATGATGACCCCGATATCCACGGGCTCGACGTAATCGAATTTTTCGATTTTCCCTTCCGCTTGGGCTTTCTGTAAAAATTGTACGACCGAATCAATGGATTCCGAAGGAATCTCCTTCTTGACCTGAATCGTGGTTCCTTCTGCGTCTTCGTACGTGTACTCGATCACCCTTCCGTTCAAAACGACCGTTTCGATTTTGTTATCCGCGGTATTGATCGAATTTAAAACCTCGGACAAGGTCATTCCTTCTTTGCCGGAACCGTTGAAGAAGACCCATGCGACAATAAAAATCATCATCAAAAGCCCGAGATAAAGAAATGCCCCACTGAATTTCTTGGGGGATTGCGCAACTGTCATTTGTTACCTCCGTCTGATACCATCATCCGTATATCCGATAAATTTCTGTATTTTCCCGCATAGTCCAATCCGTAGCCGACGATAAACTCGTCCGGTATCACCATGCCGACATAGTCCGCTTCGATTTGAGTCTTTCTCCGGTCCGGCTTATCAAAAGCCACGCATATTTTGAGGCTCTTGGGATCCTTGGTCATGAGCAGTTCCTTGAGATGTGAGAGCGTAAGGCCGGAATCAACGATATCCTCGACGATCAGAACGTTTTTGTCATGGATGTTGACATCCAGATCCTTGATGATTTTTACGATACCGGTGCTCCGGGTGTTTTCGAAATAGCTCGAAACCGACATGAAATCAACAATAACCGGCATTTCCAATCGGCGTATCAAATCCGACATAAAGATAAACGATCCCTTCAGAATGCCTACAACGACCAACTCTTCGCCGCGATAATCGGCAGATATTTGTCTCGCGATCCGCGTGACCATTTGATCGATCTCATCTTTTCCGATGAGAACCTTACCAAGGTTATACGCCATATTTCTCCTTTCGGGGTCGAAGTAAAACGCCGACTACCCGGGAATGATCTTTATTCTGCAAATCGGCGGAGCCCCATTCTCGAAAAGCTTCCCGATCCCTTGTCCGTCCAGATAACGGCCGCAGGACGCTTCGTCCGTAAAGCCTGTCGCATGGACCAAACCGGGGACCCAGAGGACCTCTGTTCCTCTGGCCGCGATCAGCAATCCGTTCCGGATCTCCACCGGCACCTTCCGATCCGTCAAAAATCGCCGGAGAGGCTTCCCGCCCACGCTTCCGGCCGGCTTGATATGATCCGTTGAATCGTACTTGCGTACGGTCACGTCGCGTATTTCACGGACCGGACAATACCATGTCCGATTATTATAAACTACCTGAGCGGGATTCTCAACGCTTTTCAACTCAACGGAAAACAGCCGCTTCCCGCCGTTTTCGGACATCACTTCAATCGTTTGCCCCATCTTTTCCCCGGAAATGATAAGGGTTGGGTTCTCCTTGTTCTCGAGGACCAGAAATTCCCGGTTCAAGCATCGTGCAACCGAAAGCGCCCTCTCGGAATGCTCCGTCTTCTCCCCGGAAAATTCAGTAAACAGGGGTCTGTTCCGAATTGAAAAGAAAAACACGCCCGCAAATACCCCCGCATATTTTCCTCCGGAGAGAGATAGGGATCGATTGCCTCGCCCTCCCGCCAACAAAGACCGGATATTCTCGACCTGTTCCCTAGAAAGATCCGTCGTGTTTCCGAAACTCGTCAGAAAAAGACGCCGTACCAGACGCGACGCGATCGACGGGTGCAAACGGACAAGAAACTTACAGGGTAATCCGATGACGCCGGGAGCGACACCGATCCGATGCTTCCCGAAAAGTTCGTCGATCAGCCCGTCGAAGTAATCCTTATCCGAACAGAGAAGATCTGCCGCTGAAAGGAGGGCATCGACCGGGTCCTTCACCGACGCCTCCCGAATCTGCGGAATCACGATATTCCTCCATCGGTTGCGCGCGAAATCATTTTCCGAATTGCTTGA
>JAFGGR010000083.1 GCA_016930475.1 Clostridiales bacterium
AGTCCATTCACTCGGTTCCGCCATGTCACGATCCCACCACCCGTGACTCTCTGTGATCTTGGAAGCAGAGCTACTACTCTTACTCATCGGTTTGCTATGAATTATCGCCATCATATCGCGCGAAAAAGGCCATGTCAATAGTGCGACTGAAAAATCAAACGTGAAAAGAAGTCCGTTTCGTCGGAAATATCCGCGCTTATCCCCGCAAGGGCTCCATAGTGATCGCGAACCATTCGCGGACCCAGAAGGTCGGAAGGAGCCATCGGACGGTCGGCGAGGCAAGCCCTTCGGCGTCCAGGCCGACGCGCTTGGCAATCGAAAGCGCGCGGTACATATGGTAGCCCTCACTGATAATAATGACCGAGTTGCCGAGGCCGTTTTCGGCAAGAAGAGCTTTGGAGAATTCAAGGTTTTCGAGCGTGGAGGTCGAACGATCCTCCAATAGGATCCGGTCTTCGGAGACGCCCTTTTGAATAAGGGCCCGCTTCATCGCTTCCGCTTCGGTGATCCACTCGTCGGGACCCTGCCCGCCGGCGACGATCACACGGATCGACGGGTTTTCGAGCAGGTAATCCGCGGCGGTCTCGATCCGACGCATCAGCGCGAGACTCGGCTGATCGCCGTTGACCCGACAGCCGAGTACGATCACGGTCGTAGGATTTTCCGGCTTTCCGGAAGCGGCGGTCGCCATCATGACGGAGAGCACTCCGCACCATATGAGGCATAGACATAGGAATACGGCGATCGAAACGATAACGATCTTACTGCGGCGCTTCTTCATCCGGACGGAAAGAAAGCGTGAAATTTTCGAGGAGAAGAGGACGACAACGGCAAAAAGAACAAAGGAGAGCATCCCGAAGGTGTTACCGATATTGATGATACCGGCAGCGGTCAGGGGCTGAAGAAAGACCCAAAAGCCATAGATCGAAAGGAGCAGAAGGATCAGGCGAAGCAGATTGCCGCGGGTGAGTATTTTCACGGATGGAACTCCTTAATATCTTAATCTTTTGAAATTATAACACATGGATCCCCGGACGATCCTTACCGAAAAGCACTATGGCGCGCTCTCTTTCTTTTCGGCGGGCAAGGCCGGAACAGACTTCGATTGAAGCGGGGAGAGCCCCTTGATGGAGGTTTTAAAAAAAGCGGAGATTGCTTTCTGAACGAATTTTTTGGTCTCGGGATCGAGCTCCTTGGCGGCCGACAGAAACTTCAGGACCGCTTTGGGCCAGTCGACGGTCAAATCGGTCAGTTTGTGCGCTTCGGTCGCTTCGACCAATTGGAACAGTGTGTCGATGAAGTGCTTTCGTTCCTCCGGGGTCAGCTTCAGGAGCCAATCGTTGATCGTGTCCTGCGTTTGAAGGGAGCCTTTCTTGAGCTTTTCCAAATATCGGAAGTCCGCATTCTCGATGACCCAATTGAACGGAATATGTTGAACAAAACCACTGAAGCCACTGCTTTCAATAACGGAATAACACTCCTGTTGGTGCAAAAGCATTCCGAAGACGGAGGATTGCGGCAGGGTCTTACTGATCCGATCTCCGATCGCCTGAAACTCGTCGCTGTCCAATACCTCCCGGAGAAAGCCGGGTCCGTCGTGATTATAAATTTCCGTGATTCTTTTTCGAAAAGAGCTGTGACATTTCATCGCCGCGTAAACCGCGATATTGCCGCCTTTGGAATGCCCGCCGGTAATGACTGTCGCGGACTTCGGAACAAAACCCGAAACGGTATTCATATAAAGAAGGCCGGCCTCCTGCGCGGGAAGCGGGTACGTGAACGCCATGTTGAAATCTTCTTTCCACCCGATGAGCGTACCATCCGTTCCGCGATATGCGATATAGACGGAGTCGTCGTCCGGGAAAAAAGTGACCGCCGAAAATTGCATCTGCAGTTCGGTATCGATCTCGTTCGCAAAATAATTGAGCGTCATCCCGCGAAACCGGGGGCTGGCGACCGTTGCGGTAAGAAGCGCGAGGTTACTCTCCGAATCGAAGGTTTTTCCGGCCAGTTGTTCAAAGCATTCCGCCCGAAAAAGGTCCCGGACCGAAACGGACGGCTCGTCGTCATAGGGGCCCGGAACCAAGTTTTTCAAATTCAAGTACGTCAGTTGTGAAAGGACCAGGCTGTCGACCGCGTGAAAAGGCCATTCCTTGAACGTTCTCATCTCGCTCTTAACATAGTCGATAATATTCCCCATAGGAACCTCCGAATCAAGACGATTTGAATTGCTTGCCGCAAGCCGATCAATCCGTTCCCATTATATCGCGAAAAGCAGATGTGGTGTGGTATCTTTAATTAAAATAGGACATTCAAAACGGTTTTAGTCACTGTGTTGACAATCCTCCGGATGTTCTTTATAATACAAAAAGTTTAGTGCTTTATCTGGGTAAAGTGATAAAGCAAGAAGGCGAGTGGCATGAGCGCAAAGTCGTGCCATCACAACGACAGGAGGGTCCCATGGGCAATTACCGATTTCACACCCCCGACGGCGTAAGCGATATGCTTCCGGAGGTCTGCGCGACGAAGCGCGGGATCGAAAGCAAGCTGAGAAATCTTTTTGACGCGTCC
>JAFGGR010000084.1 GCA_016930475.1 Clostridiales bacterium
CGATCGTCAATTCGCGCGCGGACTCCGAGACCGGCAAGCTCCGTGACCTCTCCGATCCGGCTCTTGTCAATATGACCGCTGTGCGCGCGGACGATGGCACTCGCAAGCGGGTGGGTCGAGTAGCTCTCGGCCGCCGCAGCGATGTCCAGAAGCTCGGCTTTGCTCATCTGTTGCGGATGAACGGCCGTGACCGAGAAGGTCCCTTTCGTCAACGTGCCGGTCTTATCGAACGCGATCCATCCCGTCTTCGCCAAGGCTTCCAGATCGGTTGCGCCTTTGATGAGGATACCTTTTCGGGAGGCTCCGCCGATCCCGCCGAAAAACGACAACGGGACCGATATCACGAGCGCACAGGGGCAGGAGACGACCAGAAAGACGAGCGCCCGATGAAGCCACTCTCTGAAGTCCTGTCCGAAAAAAAGCGGCGGGACGGCGGCCAGAAGGATCGCCGCGATGACCACGCCGGGCGTATAATATCGTGCAAAGCGCGAGATGAATCGCTCGGTCCGTGCCTTCTTTGCGGCGGAGTTTTCGACCAGTTCGAGGATCTTAGAGACCGTGCTGTTCTCATAGGCCGTCTTGACCTCGACGCGGATCACGCCGCTCACATTGAGTGTACCGCTCAGCACCGAGTCGCTTATGCCCTTATCTTCCGGAAGAGACTCCCCGGTCAGCGCGGCGGCGTTTACCGTCGTTGCGCCGTCGATGATCAAGCCATCGAGCGGGATCTTTTCGCCGGGTCGAACGACGATCGTCTCACCGATCCGGACCTCCTCCGGAGATGCCTCAAGCTCGGTCCCGCCTCGCACGACGACGGCGCGGTCCGGACGAATATCCATCAACGCGGCAATCGACTTTCTACTTCTTCCGACCGCGATGCTCTGGAAAAGCTCTCCGACCTGATAGAAAAGCATCACGGCGACTCCCTCCGGATACTCGCCGATCGCGATCGCTCCGATAGTCGCCACAGTCATCAGAAAATGCTCGTCGAGCACCCGCCCGCGAATGAGTTTTCGCGCCGCCGCCCACAATACATCATATCCCGCGATCAGATAAGGGATAAGGAAGGCGACCAGGCGCGGCCACCCGTCGAGCGGAAGGATCACCGCGACGATAAGGGCGGCCGATGCCAATAGAATCCGCAGAAGATCACGCTTTTGCTTTTCTGTCATGGGGTATCTCCTTATGATCCTGTCGAGTCTCTTTTCGAAAACTTAAACTACGACCCGGCAGTCCGGCTCGATCCTGCGGCAGGCTTTCGCCGCTTTTGCCGCGACCTCATCGAAAAGCGCTTCGTCCACTTCTAGCGTCATCTTCTGCGTCACAAAGTTGACGCTCACTTGGCTGACCCCGTCGATCTTACCGACGGCGCGCTCCATTTTCGAGGCGCAATCGGCGCACTCCAGGTTTTCGAGTTTCAATATCTTTTTCATCGTCTATTCCTCCGTCAAATGTTCAAATCCCTGTCCGATCATGGACCGTACATGGTCGTCGGACAAGAAGTAGATGATCGTCTTTCCTTCGCGTCGATTGCCGACCAACTTCGCGTCCTTAAGGACCTTGAGTTGATGTGAGATCGCGGACTGCGTCATACTCAGCAATTCGGCGATCGCGCAAACGCAAAGCTCCGACTCCAGGAGCGCATAGAGGATCTTGATCCTCGTGGTATCCCCGAAGACCTTGAACAGGTCACCGAGATCGCACAGGATTTCATCCGCCGGCATCCCTGCCTTCACATAAAACATATTTTCGCTGTGATCGTGTTTGCTGTTCTTCATACATGAGCGTCCTTTCATATGAATGTCTGCTCATATGATAACGCGATCCTGACTGTTCGTCAACTACCGACCCGCGGTAATTCGAGTCATCCGTATCGCTTAGGTAATTTTTCGATAAAATATTGAATGAACTCTAGTAATTTTGAAAATATATGATAATATTCTTTTAGTATTTCCAGAGGAGGGAACTTGATCATGCAACGTGAACTGTATTACAAACCATCCGGCAAAGCTAATCCGCTCGGTCTTCTCGGTCTGTTGCTCATTACGGTGATCGCCGGCAGTGCGATCAGCATCCTTTATCTCTTTTTGGTTCGTGTCATTCCCTTTGCTAAGCTCAGTGTCCTCTTGACACTCGTTTTCGGCGGAGTCATGGGTGCGCTCGGCGGTTTGGCCTGCACCCTTTTCAAGATTCGGAACCGCGCTCTGGCCCTTACTGTTTCCGCGATCGGGATCTTGATCTACACCTACTTCAAATGGGCCGCATATGTTAGTTATGTCTTCGAAGAATCGTACACGTATATTTTGACGGAGCTCATGCTGGACCCCATCGATATGGCGGCCAAGATAATCCGGATCAACGAAGAGGGAACTTGGTCACTCGGCGCGGACGGGAACGCGGTTACGGGCATTTTCCTCGCGATCGTCTGGATCCTTGAGTTTCTGATCTATGCGATCATCCATCTGATCGTCGTCAACGATAAATCCAACGACCCCTTCATCGAGAAGGACGATCGCTGGGCGAAGAAATTGGATGCCAAATTTTTCTTCCGTGATTTCAATGTTGAATCCAGTCGGGCTTCCATCGAAAGCGATCCGGGCTTTCTCTTCGATCATCTGGAGGGGGCTCAGAATATCGGCAATACCGGACATGTAGAAGCCGAACTCTTCCATTCACAGGACTTCTCGGAAAACTATCTGGATATCACACGGATGGTCATCACCAACCCCGCAAAGAACAACGTGCAGGCAAAGAAAGTGATCAGGAAGCTTTCTGTAAGCCGGGCGTTTGTCCAACAACTGTTGGAAAAGAACGGCATGTCCTTTCCGGCGTAAGTTCGGCCCAATGATATAATAGAGACGACGGCAGTAACCGAGCGAATTCTGCCGCCGTCTTTTTAATGCGCCGGCAAAGGAGGGCACCGTCATGGCTATTTCGGATCTCTCGGGTTTTTTCCGAAAATCCGTCGTCACCGTCGAGTCCATCGAAAATCCATTTGATGATTATTACATTGTCCGACTGCGCCCCGCGCCCGGGGTTACCTGGATCCCCGGCGAGCACGGAATTTTCCGCCTGCCCCTTCGGGATGTTAAGGCATGGAACTGGCGCCCGTTCTCCGTCGCTTCGATCCCCGAGGAAGGCGTTATTTTGATCGGAACACGCACGGGTCCAAAAATGAGCCCGTTCAAGCGCCTCCTCCTTCATCTCGAAAAGGGCTCGCCCGTCAAGTTGAATGGTCCTTTCGGCTGGTTCAAGGTAAAAGACGCCACCTCGCCCATCGTCCTCTTCGCCTCCGGCGTCGGTATCACACCGATCCGCGCGATCCTCATGAGTCTCCGGCAAGACACCTCCCGGGATATCGAGATCGTATATGCCTCCGGAGGCCGATATCTTTTCGGTGAAGAGATCGAGGAGATCGTCCGGGAAAATCCGCGGATGATATTATACAAGACCACCGACCCGGAATCGACGCGCGCTCAACTCTCCGCACTGACCGAAAAGCACGGCAACCTTGCCTTCTACTTCATCTCCGCAGCTCCGGGCGTCATCGGATCTGTCCGGCGACACATTAAAAGCAACGGCATTCGCGGAAACCGCATCGTGGACGATACGTTCTGGGGATACCGAAGCGGACGGGCATAAGCAGACGGGGCACACTACCGTTGCGAGACCGGGAAGCAAACCGGCAAGAACTCCGCTCTATTGATCCGGCTCGGCAGTCTCGTCCGGTAGGTTATCCATTTCCGCAGCAATTTCCACTGCGGCCTCTTCTATTCTCGGCTCTTCTTGATTTGAGATTACCGCTTCCGGTATCTCCGTTTTTTTCAGTTTGGCTTTGCTGTAGCTTTCATAGCCCCATGTGGTCGCGAAGCCGACAGCGACTAAGACGACAAAGAGGATCCAACTTCCCGGCTCGGACGGGATCAGCATTCGTGCCGAACCGATGATCAAGCCCGCAAAAAGCCAGCTGAGTGTGGGCTTGTGGCGCATATACATTCGATTGAGCAGATTGGAAAGTCCGATCATGCCCAGTACGGCACCGGTTCCGTAAAAAATCAGGATCTTCCAGTCGAGATTGGCCAGCGCGTTCATAATATCGTCGAAAATGCCCATCATGTAGAGTACCGACCCGCCGGGAACGCCGGGGAGAACCATCAGCGCACTCGATAGTGCGGCACCGATCATAAGATACGGGATGCCGGGAGTCGCCGTGCTGTCGACGACCGCTCCGGTTTTCAGAGATAGAACAAATCCGATCGCGATTCCGATGACGAGGGCGATGATCCGGCCGACGGACGGTTTGCGATTTTCTTCCAGTACCGTCCGAACCGAGGCCAGGACACAGCCGAGAAGGACACCGAGGATCACGAAGGCGTATTGCGTAAACACCCAGGCAAAGATCCAGCCACTGAGGATCAGTCCAAAGGCCAAACCGAGAGCGAACGTCACCCAGCGCGTCAACTTAAATTTTGCCATATCCCTCATCAGATCCTCGTAAAGACCCAACAGAAGGATCATTGTACCGCCGCTCATACCGGGCAGGATAATGATCAGACCGACCACAGCACCCTTAATAAATTTGCCGAGTGAATCAACAAAAATGCTTTTCGTTTTTTCGTTGTCTTTTCTCAAAATCGATTCTCCTCAGCCAATGATCGTGATCGACCGGCAAGACATTATTTGGATCTTATTTACATTCGCTGATTCCGGCAATGCAATACTCACTTTGTGAATTGTATCATGCAATGACTTCACGATACTATATCTTTCCGGAACATCTTGCGGTTCTCCCGGCTTTCGTGCAAAGTATAAAGGACTCTGCTGCTTTTCGCGCGCGGAGCATTACGAAGCAAGGGAGATTTCAATATGATCCCCATTCTTACTACTCATCGCCTTGTTCTTCGCCCGGTAACAACGGACGATTTTCTTGATATCTGCGCGTACGGCAGTGACGAAGAAACCGGACAGTATATGCTTCATTGGCCGAAGACGCCGGAGCAAATCAAGGAGTATATCGATGAGTGTGTCGCTTCTATGAGTTCTACGACTCCGACATGGTTCGAATTCTCGGTGATTCATAAGGACACCCTTGAAATGATCGGGACGATCTCTCTCATCAGGGAAGGCGACGAGGCGGAACTCGGCTGGATGCTTCACCCGGCGTTTCGGCGTCAGGGGCTGATGAGCGAAGCCGCCGCGGAGATGATTCGCTATGCGTTTGATTCTCTTGATCGGAGCGCCGTCTGGGCGACTTGCACCGCTCAGAACATCGCGTCCGTCCGCCTTCTCGAAAAACTGGGAATGGAAGTGGTTCTTTCGGAGCCCCAAAAGAAAGTAATCAAGAACGATCGGGAAATCTTCCTCGACCGGCTGATGTATCGAATGTCCCGGACGGAATGGGAGGCTCGACAAGAGCCAAAACTCCAACCGGGATCGTAGCCGCCGCGGCAATACCCTTTCTTTATTCCACGGCCGTCCCGCGAAGGAACGGAATCACCCGGTCCAGTACATTATATATAACGTGGCCCCGGTTCTTAAGAATAACGATCCCGGCGTGCGGAAGAATTTTTCGCAGGCGGATCTCACACTTGGGCGCGTTCGTCAGTTGGTCGTCCTCTCCCGCGATATAAAGGATCGGCATCGTGAGCCGGAGCAGATCCGCGTCCGGAAGGACCGGGATCGCCCCGGTATACGGACGGTAGTTCTTTGAGATCAGGTCGATCGTATCTTTGACGATCTGCGGGATCTCGTCCTGTCCGTAAACCATTTGCGTGATCTTGTTCGCACCTTTTTCGCCTTGAAGGGAAAAAAGGATCAGTCGAAAAACCCAGCGCGCTCGCATGGAAGCAAGTCCCGAAGCGGCGAGAAGGACCAGTTTCTCAACCTTCCCGGGAAAGGATGCGGCGAATTTGAGCGCGACCCACGCGCCCAGGGAGTTTCCCATGACCGATGCCTTCCCGATCCCGAGCCGCTCGAAAACCTCCGCGAGCCATTGCGCGTACCCGTCGGACCGAACGTCCGGGCGGGTCTCGGCACTATGACCGGCGTCACCGATCAAGTCGACCGAAAATACCCGATAATGCATCCCGAGCTCCCGGATGTCCGCGAACCACGCTGCGCTGTTGCTGGTCGATCCGTGCAACAGCACAAGCGGCGGATTGCCATCGGGACCGGACTCCAGAATATATGTCGTCCCGAAGGAGGTCTCGACATAATACTCCTTGTATTCAAAATCCACCGCCGCCAGGAGCCGGTCGTAGTGTTGGATGATTCGCTCTCTGCCGAATTCGGATTTGAAGATCGATTCCGGGATCTTTTTATCTTTCGCACTCATTCTTCTGCCTCCCTCTCCATGTTACCCAATGCATCGAGGATGACCGCCGTGAACGCCGGGCTTCCCCACAACATGATCCGGACGATCTTGTCCGGCTCGATATATTGAGAAGTCATGGACTTATAACCATACTCCGGCGGACAGGAATTAATCGTCGCCGAGATCCAGTTGACGATCCGGACCGCTTCCCCGCTGTTATGAACCGGAAAGTCAATGACCGACGAGACCTTGATCTCACGCTCCGTGTCTCCGACGATCGATTGGAGACCGGGATACGGTTCGGCGGGGGCCTGATCCTTTCCGCCCTCGACAAAAAGGCTCAGGTCGTGCCCGGTCACGCGCCAGGATTTCCCAACCTTCTGTGCCTTGAGCCGGCCTTCCCGGATATATCGCTGGATCGTCTTCGGATGCATCTGCAACATCTCGGATATCTGCTCGACGGTATAAAAGTTGTCTTTGCTCATGGATCGTTCCTCTTCACTCTCAATGCTTGATTGATTCCCTATAGTTCTTTAATGTTCCCCGTTGTGGTTATTATATGCTCCGTTTTATTCCTTGTCAATGCCTTTCCATCTCTTTTCGATCCGCTCGCTGCTTTTCGGGAAATGCCTTCCGGGAGATTATTCGCTCCGCAAAAAAGCCGCCCTTTCGGCGGCGCTACGGAAACACATACACCTGGATTCACATCCGGCTCTCCGTACGTTTACTCGAAAAACATCGGATCCTTCCCGAGGATCGTCGTATAGTGCTTCCGGATAAAGTGCGGATCCCCTTCTGCCATCAGCATATTGGCGGCGCGGTCCGCGTATCGGATCGCCAGCCGCTCGAAGGCGCACGTTAAAGGGGATATCTCGTCGATGTTCCCGGTGGTGATCCGATTCATGCAACAACAATTATATTTACAACGCTTCC
>JAFGGR010000085.1 GCA_016930475.1 Clostridiales bacterium
ATCTGAACGGAGAATATCGTCGATATTTTCGTGTTGCCCAAAGCCAATGCCGCTTCGGTATAGGAGATCGGGACGCTTTTCAGCGCGGTTTCCGCGACCCGGATGATCGTCGGCAGGATCATGATGGAAAGGATGATGATGACGGCCGTCAGTCCTGATCCGGTCGAATTATATCCGATTCCCGTATAAAACTCGCGGATAAAGGGAACCAAAACCTTCATTCCCCAGAATCCGTAAATCACCGACGGGATCCCCGCAAGGAGTTCCACCGCAGGTCGAATGACCCTTGCTGCTCTCTCCGGCGCGATTTCAGAAAGAAAAACAGCCGTCAGCAATCCGATCGGGACGCCGATCAGAATCGCCCCGGTACAGCCGATCAAAGAGGCGAGGATCATATTGAGGATCCCGAAACTCGGGTCCTTCGCGACCGGCGCCCACGTCGACCCGAAAACAAAATCCCCGAAGCCGATTTTTACGAGCGCGGGCAAGCCGGAGGCGAACATATATATGGTGATGACCGCGACCGCTCCGACCGAGATAAACGCCGTCATCTTAAAAACGGTCTCGGCGGACTTTTCGACACCGGAGATCGCGAGGGAGAATGCCGACGCGATTGCGGCAAACAAAAGAAAAAGCATCCAACCGAATTGCATGCTCCCCGATGCGGTAGAGGACCCGGAAGCCAAGAGATCCGACTGAAGCGAGGACAGAAATCCGGTCAGGGCGATGCCCAGAATAAATGAAGCGAAAAACATCCCCGATGCAAGCAAGGGTTTTTTTACGAGAACAGCGACCATTCCGATCGCGATCGAAAGCAGAGCAAGGATTAGGAAGGCCCTCAGTCCCACGGGGAATCCGATCAGTACCGTCTCGCTCACTCGAATGCTCGAAAGCACGGCTAGATAGCCCGATACGCGTACGGAGTACTCGTCGATCAACAAATGAATAAAGGGCAGTGCCGGGGCTATGAGAGCGAGAGCGGCGAACGCAGAAGAAGCCAGACGCAGATTCCTGCGTCTGGCGTTCTTCTTCTTTATTAAAATGTCTGCGGCGCATGCATGATCCAAGGAAACACCTCATATCGTCGACCTTAAGGACGACTCCGTATACTATTTACTTCTTGTTTGGCACGACTCCGTCATCAGCAATGATCTTCATACCGTCCTCGGAGAAAACAAACTCGAGAAAAGCCTTCGTCAACGCATCTGTCGAATCCTTCTTGGTGATCATCAGAAACGGTCTCTGAAGCTTGTACGAACCGGACGCCACATTTTCCTCGGTGGCATCGACTCCGTCAATGCTCAGCGCGGTCACACTTCCGTCTAACGAAGAGAGTGAAACATAGCCGATGGCGTTCGGATTGTTTGAGACCGCCTGTTTGACGTTCCCGGTCGAGTTCTGCTCCTCGGCGTACGCCGCGGATTCCTTAATTTCGACGATTTCCTCAAACGCGCCCCGGGTGCCGGAAGCCGCTTCTCTCCCTATACATTGGATCGGTGCGTCCGCGCCTCCGAGCTCACTCCAGTTCGTGATCTTTCCGGAAAAAACATCCGCCAATTCCGAAAGAGAAAGCTTCTTCACCGGCGATTGCGGATGGACGATGACGGCCACTCCGTCATAACCGATGATGTACTGATCGAATCCGGTTGGATTTTCCGAATCCTTAAGTCCGCGTGACAACAGACCGATATTCGCTGTTCCGTCGTTCACTGCGGTCGGACCTTCACCGGAACCGTTGCCACCGACGGAGATCGTGACATTTTCGTGCTTTTTCATAAATGCTTCGGCGAGCGCGTTACTTACGTCCGCCATCGAAGTGGATCCGGTCATCGTCAATTCTCCGCTCAATTCTCCTTGAGAATCGGTCTTCGTTTGGGTAACCCCAATCTCCGTACAAGCCGAAGCGGTGATCACGGATAAGGCAATGGCGGTCAGTATAATTTTTCGAAACGATAATTTCATGCTTTCTTCCTCCTCATTTTCCTGATGTCAGAATAACAACCGGGGATCATGAGAGGATTAGGCGAAGATTATCTATTGTTAAATCCATGTAAAATCAATAAAGCGCTTCTTTGCGGAAGCGCTTTGTCCGATAAATATCGTACTTCGGATCAATCCGATTTCTTATCCTTTACTTAAGGACCACCATCGTGACACCGTCATTGGCTCTTGACCAGTCCGGATCGGTGCGGAATGCCGGACACATCTCGATTAAAGACCGCCCCGATCTTTCAAAAGGGCCAAAGAATTCTCCGGGACAGTACGCCTTGATGCGGCCCTCGTCGAGCATGGTGCGAAGACACTCGTGCGCCGCGACCTTCAGCACGCCGCCCTGTCCGGACGAGCCGTACCCGTGGATCACCTTCACCTGACGAATTCCGATTCTTCGCATTGTGTTGATCTCGAAGCGGAGCTTCTTCATCGCCGCCTCGACCTGAGGCATTCCTTCTTCAATGTTAATGATACTCGCAGCCAATATTTCCCTCGATTCAGCAGTTCCTGCCGTCGCCCGAATATTCCGAGCGGCAATCATCCAGTATAACTTAAAAACCGGAAAAAACGAATTTATCCGTCGACCCGTAATGAATCGTTCGTCCTACGTAACTACAAATAAATTATAGCACACATCATACCTGTTGTGAAAATGACTGCCTTTATTTGCTATAATTCGAACATGAGATTGGATCGAATTCTAGCTAATTCGGGATACGGGACCCGCTCCCAAATCAAAAAAATGATTCGCTCCGGCGTGGTTTCCGTGGGGGACACCGTCGTTGTCGATCCTGGCACCGATATTACGGAAGATCATTTTTCGAATATTACCATATCGGGCGGTAAGCTCGACTTTTCGAGCCATATTTATCTTTGTCTCAACAAACCGGATCGTTGTCTGACCGCTCGAAAAGATCCGCGGTTGCCCACGGTCGAGCAATTCATACCACAGGCACTGCGCGGAAAAGGGCTGTCGTCCGTAGGACGTTTGGACTACCATACGACCGGAGTTCTTCTTTTGACCAACGACGGTGAGATGAGCCACCGTCTGACCTCGCCGAAGTGGCACCTAACTAAATCATACACCGTTACTTACTCCGGATTGCCGTTGGGTCCTGAGGAGGTTTCACGCTTCTCAGAAGGCTTTATCCTCAAAGATAAGCCGGGCGATCGTTTGATTCTCGCTCCGGCACAACTCACTTTGATCGATGACACCCACTGTACGCTGACCCTTTCCGAGGGGAAAACACATCAGGTGAAGCGAATGATTGCCTCTGTCGGTCGGAGCGTGACCGATCTGCATCGGCATGAATTTGCCGGCATACGGCTAGCTGCCGGTCAGAAGCCGGGAGAGATCCGGGAACTGACCCGAGACGAAGTCGTGTATTTGAAGAGTTCCTGCAAGATGACGGAAGAAATACCGAGATGATCAGTCCATTTCCGTTTCCATGAAAACATACCGTTCGGCGATGATCGTCCGAAGAAATCTTGCCGCTTTCTCAGGATCCTCCGTTGATACCGAAAGGCAAAAAATCAGCGAGGGCGGCTCGGATTTCCAACGATTCTCAAACCCCATTGCGGCGATGAGTTCCGGGTCCGTGATTTTCAGCCCGTAAATATGCCGTTCGGAATCCTTCTCCGTAGTTTCCCGATCGGGGTCTTCAAAACCGTATTCATCGAGTATGGCATAATGCTCGGCGGTCGAATAGTAGATCGGCTCGATGCCGTCTAATTGCTCTTCAGTCAGTTCGGAGCGCATATCGTCATACAAATCATCGATCGGCATGAAATTCATGTAAAAGAAGGGAAAAGTCCTCGCGTCCGTGATGATGATATCATTTCGGACGGATAAAAATGCCGTCGCGGATATTTCGCCGCTCATCGAATCGTCATCCGGAGGCTCCGAATTGTCAGCGACCAGGTTTGCGCTGAAGACTGCGGGGTTAACGGACCAACCCTGAGCTTTTGCGACCTCTTCGATCCGGTTGTTATATTTTTCAAAATGACCGACCGCGACAACATTCAGATCAATCGTCGCGGTAAAGAAAAAATGCCGGACAAGAAGAAAAACGACCACTGCCAAAAAAACGACCAAGACATATCTCCACCACGAATAGTAGAAATGATTGCGCCACTCCTTGAGGGTCTTGCCGAATAGTTTAAATGCCTTATCACGCGTTGTCTCTTCCCGGATCGTATTCTGTCTCTTGCCGGAGGCGATCTCGTAGACCTCGTTGATCTCGTCCAGCTTTTCACGGTTGGCCTCGATATCTACGCGGTATTTTTTGATCATCTGCCAGTATTTTTGTTCCAGAACATAATCGGTCGCGGATTCCGTTAATCCGAAGAACCGAAGCGCTTCGACACGATTCGTCGGTTTACCGATATCCGTGGAAGGCTCCGGATTTGAAATATCGCTGGTTTCTGTCCGCACATCGAGGTCGTCCTTCAAATGACTCTCTCCTTCATCAATCCAACGGCTTCATTGTCGGGAAAAGCAACACATCCCGAATCGAGGCATTATCGGTAAGAAGCATGATCAATCGATCGATACCTATGCCCAAACCGCCGGTCGGAGGCATACCGAACTCGAGCGAGATGCAGAAATCCTCGTCATGGAGATTAGCCTCGTCGTCACCCGCCGCACGTTTCTTGATCTGATCCGCGAATCGCTCGCGTTGATCGATCGGGTCGTTGAGCTCCGAATACGCGTTTGCGAATTCACGACAACCGATGAAAAGCTCAAAACGATCGACAAGTCCCGGTTTATTCTTGATCTTCTTCGCCAATGGCGATACTTCGATCGGATAATCGTGAACAAATGTGGGCTGAACGAGTTGGTCCTCACAGAAAGCCTCGAAAAGCAAATTGAGCACCTCTCCTCTTCGCGCCGAGGGTGCCGGATCAAGACCTTTGGCCTTGGCCGCCGAGACTGCTTCCTCATCCGAATCAAGAAGAGAAAAATCGATCCCTGCGTATTTCAGAACGGCTTCCGTCATTGAAATACGGGCAAACGGAGGCTTCAGGCTGATCGGTGTTCCCTGATAGGTCAGTTCTGTCGATCCGGTCACCTTAACGGCAACTTCGCTCAAGAGCTCCTCGCAAAGCTTCATCATTCCGCGCAGATCGGTATAAGCCTGATATAACTCGACCACCGTGAACTCCGGATTGTGCTTGACGGACATTCCTTCGTTGCGGAACAGTCGCCCAATCTCGTAAACGCGCTCAAACCCTCCGACGATAAGACGCTTCAGGTAAAGCTCCGGCGCGATACGCAAATACATGTCGATATCCAAGGTGTTATGGTGTGTAACGAAAGGACGAGCCGACGCACCACCCGGAATCGAATTCAGGATCGGCGTCTCGACCTCGATAAAATCCGCACGATCCAGATACTCGCGAATACCGCGTATGATTTGGGATCGCTTTTCAAAGGTGTCACGGACTTCGGGATTGACGATCAAATCGACATATCTTTGACGGTACCGGGTCTCAGTGTCCCTGAGCCCGTGAAATTTATCCGGTAACGGGCGTAATGCCTTGGTCAGCAAGGTATATTCTTTCGTACGGATGGAGATTTCACCCGAGCGTGTGCGGAAGACCTCGCCGCGAATACCGACGATGTCGCCGATATCGAGTTTCTGCCATCGTTCGTAGGCCTCTTCCCCGACCGCGTCGATCTTCGTAAAAATCTGAATCCTGCCGCGACGGTCATGAAGATCACAAAAACTGACCTTCCCCATTCCTCTTCTGGACAGGATACGACCCGCGACCGACACCTCGGTCCCCTCCATCTCCTCGAATTGATCGATAATATCGACGGAGTGATGGGTGACCGGATAAACGATTTCGACAAACGGATCCGTACCCTCTGAGGTCAAATCGCGAAGCTTTTCGAGGCGTATACGTATCTGCTCCTGCATATCGAGGACGGGATCCTCGATGCGGGATGTGGCATCAATTGGATCTTGCATGTATTGATGAATCCTTTCGTAAAGGGATAATTCGAATTATTCCGGCTTTCCGATCTTCGTGATTTTGTACTTGAAGGTACCCGAAGTAGTCTGCACGTCCACGATCTGGCCCTTCTTTTTGCCCAGGATCGCTTGACCGACCGGGGAATCCGAAGAAATACGGTTCATGAAAATATCCCCCTCGTTGGGATTAACGAGGCTGTACTGCGCTTCTTCCTTGGTCTGCTCGTCCCGTAGAGTAACTAATGAGCCGAGTGAGACTTTGGTTTTGCTGATTTCCTCTTCATCAATAACGCGTGCATTCTTAAGGATCTCTTCCAGTTCCATAACGCGCGCCTCATTCTTGGCCTGGGCTTCCTTTGCGTCGTCATATTCGGAATTCTCGGTCAGATCTCCCTGTCCTCTGGCATCCTTCAGACGCTCGGAAATTTCGGCGGCCTTGACGGTTTTTCTTTCAGCCAGCTCATCCTGAAGGCGCTTGAGTCCTTCGACGGTAAAGGCGTTCAATTCATTCTCTGACATTTTGTCTCCTTCATCATACTGTGTGACTTTATGATATATTAATTTATTCTTTTTGGCGAATTTGTCAATCCAAAACCTTATCTGGGCCGATCATTGTCCTTTTGTATGACATCGTGCGCGCCGCCTTCAACGATGGATGTGGATGAAACGACCACCAAACGTGCCTTCTGTTGAAATTCTTCGATGGAGGAAGCTCCGCAAGAACTCATTGTCGACTTGATCTTGGCCAGAGATGTATCCAGATTATCCTTGAGCGTACCGGCATAAGGAACATACGAATCGACGCCCTCTTCGAAAGACATCTTGCCCCCTGTTCCGCCGTCGTCGTAACGCTGCCAGTTTCTGGCCCGGTTCGAGCCCTCTCCCCAATACTCCTTGACATAGTTGCCCGCAACCAACATCTTTCGCGTAGGACTCTCGTCGAAGCGCGCGAAGTATCGGCCGAGCATCATAAAATCGGCACCCATCGCAAGTGCCAAGGTCAAGTGATAGTCGAGCACGATCCCTCCGTCCGAGCAAATCGGTATATAGGAGCCGGTTTCATCGAAATACTTTTTTCTTTCAGCCGAAACGGCAAGGACCGCCGAAGCTTGTCCGCAACCGATACCCTTCTGTTCCCTTGTGATGCAAATGGAACCTCCTCCGATACCGACCTTGATAAAGTCCGCGCCCGCTTCCGCGAGGAATCGAAAGCCTTCCGCGTCAACAATATTTCCCGCCCCGACCGGAACTTCCGGAAAATTTTGTTTCACCCAGCGCAGGGTATCCTCCTGCCACTGAGAAAACCCGTCCGAAGAGTCGATACACAGGACGTCCGCCCCCGCATGGACCAAAGCCGGAACACGTTCCATATAGTCTCGCGTATTGATCCCCGCGCCGACCAGCAGGCGTTTCTGATCGTCGAGAAGCTCGATCGGGTTTTCCTTGTGCGACTCATAGTCTTTTCGAAAAACAAGGCCGACCAGACAATTATCTGTATCGACGATCGGCAATTGGTTGATCTTATGTTCCCATATGATATCGTTGGCTTCTTTAAGTGTTGTGCCTTCCGCGGCGTAAACAAGGTGCTCAAAAGGCGTCATGAAATCCGAGACTTTCGTCGAGGGATCCATTCGGCTGACCCGGTAATCTCTCGATGTGACCAGACCCAATAATTTACCGTTCGGCGTACCGTCGTGAGTAACGGCAACGGTTCTGTGACCCATTCTCTCCCGGAGTTCAAGTACATCCGCAAGTGTGTTGTCCGGTGTAAGATTGGAATCGGATGTCACCAATCCGGCCTTGTACTTCTTGACCTTTCTGACCATCTCGCATTGGCTCTCGATCGGCTGAGACTGGAAGATAAACGAGATCCCGCCGCTTCTGGCTAATGCGATGGCCATTCCGGAATCGGAAACGGACTGCATGATTGCGGAAACCAATGGGATATTGATCTTAAGTTTCGGTTCTTCGGTGCCTTTTCTGTATCTGCAGATCGGGATGGACAGGTCCACCTTATCCGGAGTATTCTCTGCGGTTGTCAAATTCGGAATCAATAAATACTCACTGAACGTCCGCGACTCTTCATCGAAAATCTTGGCCATACACTAAACCTCCACAATCCGAATGCTCCAACAGTTTCCTAGTATGATAGCACAAATCGATGAAGAGATACAAAACAATTTCGCCCCGGACTGCACGAAAATAGGATCTCTGCCTTATTTCTTCGGTCTTCCGAGTCGAAACGATAACCGGACGGCTAACAGGAGCATTAAGGTGATGATCAACTCGGGCAAAAGGTATGAGCCGTTATAGATAATCGAATAGATCCAGGGATTTTGGTCCCCAGCGTACTCCGCGAAGAAGATGACTCCCGAAAGGACGTGAGAGAACATGCGCAGCGTCACACCCAAAACGACGCTGATGATCATCTTGTCAAAAGATACCAGCGACAGTTTTCCGAGGATACTTCTTTTTTGCAGTCTCTTCTCTTTCGGCGCGGCAAAGAACCCGGCGATGCCCAGAACAGTAAACGCGACCGTGTAATCGAGGAGAACCTGGACCGGCATCACAAAGTATCCGCCGATCAACTGCAAGAGACTATAAATAAAAGCGGCTCCGAATCCCCACACCGGTCCGAAACAAAGCGCAAAGAAAAAGATCGGGAGCATCGATGCCGGTGTAATCGACCCGCCTTGCGGCATAGTGTACTTAACCAGAGAAAGGACGAAGGCTACGGCAACACAAACGCCGCCGGTTGCGACCGCCAGAGTGTTTTCGCGGCGAGTGTTGATGGAAAAAGAGTGCTCAGACATAAAAAACTCCTCCTTTATGTCCGACAGATGAACAAGGAGAAGCTTGTAAAGGCTTCCGCTATGGTCCCTCCGCCGGCATTATCCGGTTCAGGTTATCTGGGTCGACGTCCCTAAATACGTCCTCTCAGCCGGCTTTATCGGGCCAGCTCCCCGTTTGCACCCTGATTCTATAACGACGAATGAAAAAAAGCAACGTCCGAGTCCAAAAAACTCAGACGACCTTACACACTTTCAAAAACTTCCGGACCTCGTCGGTGTATTTGACCGGAGATGCATCGAAGCCCATTACGTGCTTGGCTTTGTCAACGATCACCAGACGTTTCGGACAGGCTAGGCGGTCATAGATATCCTCGCTAATCTCGGGTAAGACAAAAGTATCCTCCGCACCGTGGAACATCAGCACGGGAAGTTTGATCCTGCTTGCGACGGGTAAAACCGTAGCGCGCTGGATCGGGAAGCCGATTCGGGATTGGGCGATCCTTCCGATCAGTTTAATAAAAAGCCGTCCGCGGACGTGGTACTTGTAACGGAATGTATTCATCAGTTGCTTTTCGAGACTGCTGAAGGGGCTGTCCGCGATGATCCCGCTGACCGATAAAGACAATTTTCGGCTCGCCGCCGCAAGAAGTGCGGTCGTCGCCCCCATCGATCGCCCGTAAAGGATGATCTTTACAGGGGTTCCGAGCTGTCGCTCCATAAACCGGACCCATGATACAATGTCCTGACTGTCATAAAGACCATATCCGATAAAACGACCCTGACTCATGCCGTGCGCGCGAAGATGCGGAATCAGAATGTGACAGTCGGTTTGCTGTAAGATCATCTGCGCGTATGCGCCCATATCTGAAGGATGATCGCGCCAACCATGAATCAGAATGATCACTGTCCGGTTTTTCTTATTGTCAGCGGGTCGATAGTAGCCTGCAAGTTTGATCCGGTCGAAGGAAGTGATTTGGAGATCGACAAAATCCATACGATTGGTATAAAACCAATTCTTGCCCTTACCGAAAATTGTCGTCTGGTCGATTTTCAGGGGGGACTTATCATAAGGCGGCCGAGGAGATGGCCGATCGAATACCCGATGATAGGCTCTCAAGGCGAGAACATAAAGCGCAAGCGCCGCCACGGTAACCAGGAACAGGACTCCCGCCACGATCAAAACAATCATTAAGACCAGATCGCTTCCGGATGGCAAGGCTACATCCCCCCCGACATTCCGAGCAGTGCCTCGACCTCGAACCGGTCACGGGGAATGAAAGAAGACAGGATCACGCAACCCTCGCCGGTGACCAATACGTCGTCTTCGATCCGAAATCCCATTTCCCACTCGCGAATATAGATCCCGGGCTCAACGGCCAATACCGCCCCAACTTCGATCGGAAGGTCACGAACGCAAGCGTCGTGAACGTCCATTCCGAGATGATGGGTCACGCTGTGCCAGACATATCCCCCGACCTCGGTGCTATCTTTTCCGCTTATTAAACCGAGGTGAAAGAGCGCTTCGGACGCCGCCTCTCGAAAAGCTTTGTTGATGTCGGAAAGCAACACCCCCGGCCGGATCATACGAATCGTCTGATCCAGACAACCAAGCACCGCATCGTATAGAGCGCTTTGTCTCGCAGAAAAAGTACCCGCGGACGGGTAAGCGCGCGAAATGTCCGCACATAATCCGGCAACCGCCGCTCCGACATCGATTTGGATCATCACGCCCTTTGCAATCGGCTTGCCGCAAGGTTCCGAATGATGCAGAAAAAAAGCATTATCGCCGGCCGCGACAATCGTCGGGAACGCCGGTTCCAAACAGCCGAAACGGGTCATCGCGCAATTCATCGCGGAGAACAACCCGAGTTCGCAGGTGCCGGAACGTAAAAGAACCAGCGCTTCGCGAATCGAAAGGTCCGTCAGTTCGATCGCTCTGCGGATCATCTCGATCTCGCAGGATTGCTTAACCATTCGAAAACGCGCCAGGATACGAGAGACCAAGCGGACGGAATCCTCACCGCGAGATCCCTCGACGCGGTCAACAAAGCGACTTGCGGGACCAAGCCGAACGCCCTTATCCGAAGCGATCGTGATCGATTGATCGGCTATGATCGCAGAAAGAGCATCTTCAAGTGTTTCCAGAAAACAGACCTCATCGACTCCGGATCGCTCGACCGCTTCCGCCGCTGTCATCCGTTTACCGGCCCAGCGTTCCTTCAGCGGATCGTTAGAATGAATAAACAATGTAGTCTGCGTATTCGAACCGTCCGCTCGGATCAACAAAACCGAATCTTCCTGCTCCACCCCCGCAAGATAGTAGAAATTGCGGTTCGGGCGAAAGCGGTACTCGGCTCCTTCCGACATATATACGGTTTCGCCCGCGAAAAGGACCACGCAACAGCGCTCCGGAAGTTTTTCGAGCAGACGTTTCCGATTGCCCGAAAAAAAAGAAGCGGGGAGCCGATACTCGCGGATGTCCGAAATCATCTCGTCGGCTCTCCTGACCGGACGTTATATTCATCGAAAAGGATCGTATTGTTGATGTAGCCGAGCGTCGCCCCGGGAGATCGACGGATCAAACCGGGATTGCCGATGACGATCGAGTTGTCCGGCACATCGAAATTGATGTACGCGCCCGGTGCGATCAGCACATTGTTTCCGATCCGGATATTTCCGATGATCAAAGCGTTCGCGCCGATCCAGACATAATTTCCGATCGTCGGAGCACCCTTTCTGGGCCCTCTGAACTGGGTCCCGATCACAACACCGGTCGAGATATTGACATTGTGTCCGATGATCGACTGAGGATGGATGATCAATCTGCCGTAGTGGGCAATATATAAGCCCTTTCCGATCTTGGTATCATATGGGATCTGAAAATGGTACTTGCGCGATTTGCTGTCCAATTTGGCGTTATACCAAATAAATAGAAAATTGTTCCAAAGCCGCTTGAATCGATTCTCCTCGGACTTGATTTGGTAGAAATAATACTGAGTTCTGCGAAGAGTGCTTAAAAAACGAAATTCCGGACTGGACATGCACTCTTGAAGGTACGTCAAATATACCCTTGAGAGTCTCCTCTTGTTTCCGGTATAACGATAGAGGTCACTGTAGATGATATCCTTTAGCTCGTCGTTCATTCTCCCCCCGCAAAACATAACTGGCCTGATACCATTTAATCTTATCGCTTTTCGAATAATTGAGCAATATAAATCTACCCGCACCGCCGAAACGCAAACGCCGCGACGTACCAAAACTTTGTCAATATCTTGACACACCGGATACGATCGATCATGAAGTGTCTTGATCACTCGAAAAATTTCACGCGGTTCCGGGCTCCTTTATGCCCTCCGTTCTTGACGCAGGCGCTCCTTCACCCTATAATCGAGTAGCGCATTCGATTTGTGATCATAACTACGGGTCTAAAGCGCTTCACAGATGGACTCGGAGGGCTATCGAAGAGGTCATAACGAGCTCGACTCGAAATCGAGTTGACGGTTAAACGTCACGTGGGTTCGAATCCCACGCCCTCCGCCAAAAAGCGCGGTTCCTCTCACAAGGGGAACCGCGCTTTTCGTTTCGATAGATGCGAATGATGATCAATTCCGAACAGAATACTCAGCCAAACAGCGCTAACATTACCCCGGCGGCGACGGCAGATCCGATGACACCGGCGACATTCGGGCCCATGGCATGCATAAGAAGGAAATTGGACGGGTTTGCCTTTAACCCCTCCTTATTGGAAACACGAGCCGCCATGGGAACCGCCGAGACACCGGCGGAGCCGATCAGAGGATTGATCTTTCCCTTGGTAACAACGCACATGAGTTTTCCCAAAAGCAAACCGCCTATAGTACTGAAGATAAATGCCATCAGCCCCAGACCGATGATTTTGAGCGTTTCCGGACGCAGGAATCGATCCGCGACCGCGGTCGCTCCGACCGTAAGCCCGAGAAATATTGTGACGATGTTGATCAAGGCATTCTGGGCAGTGCTCGAGAGGCGCTCGACGACCCCGGATTCGCGGAATAAATTCCCCAGCATGAGCATGCCGATCAGCGGAGCGACAGAAGGCAGGAGAAGCACACACAGGATCGTGACGACGATCGGAAAGCATATCTTTTCGATCTTTGAAACTTCTCTGGTTTGCGTCATCTTGATCGCGCGCTCCTTCTTCGTTGTCAACGCACGCATGATCGGCGGCTGGATCATCGGAATGAGCGCCATATAAGAATAAGCCGCGATCGCGATGGCC
>JAFGGR010000086.1 GCA_016930475.1 Clostridiales bacterium
CGATACATACCGCAGTCAGCACCGGGGCGGGCGGGGAGTGACGGGTCTGGCGACCCGGGAAGAGGACTTTGTCGAGCAGATCATTTCGACCTCGACGCATGCCACCTTGTTGTGCTTTACGAACCGCGGACGGGTTTTTCGACTGAAGGGCTACCAAGTACCGGAGGCCAGCCGTCAGGCGAAGGGGACCGCGATCGTAAACCTCCTGCAATTGGACGGCGAAGAGAAGGTTCGGACGGTGATCCCCGTCTCCTCCTTTGAAGAAGAGGGTTACCTGATGATGGCCACCCGTGAGGGGATCGTCAAGAAGACCGAATTGGCCGATTATTCCCGAATCAACAAGGGCGGATTGATCGCGATCAATATCCGTGATAATGACGAATTGATCGACGCTCGACTGACTGACGGAGCGCAGGAGATCGTCCTTGTAACCCGCAAGGGAATGTCGATCCGCTTTTCCGAAGACGACGTACGCAACACGGGGCGGAATACGATGGGCGTCCGCGGCATCCGCCTGGGCATCGGCGACTGGGTCGTCGGAATGGTTCCGATCGTTGACGGTATGGATCTGCTGGTCGTATCGGAGCGTGGCTTCGGGAAGCGCACTCAGCTCTCGGAATATCGGGTCCAGACGCGAGGCGGAAAAGGACTGATGACATATCGTATCGCGGAAAAGACCGGTCCGCTGGTTCGAGTGTCCCTGGTTGACGATATGAAGGATTTGCTGTTAATTAATGATAACGGAATAGTGATACGGCTCGGTGTTTCGGAGATCCCCGTTTTGTCACGGGTAACGCAGGGTGTTACACTGATGCGTACCCGGGACTGCAAGATCGTCGACGTCGCCGTTGTCGATCACGAGGAAGAGGAAGACTGGGACGGTACCGTTCAAGAAGAAGGGGTGATCCTTGAGGAAGAGACCGGTGTTGATATATCGGAGGACTCCGAGCCCGGGCACATTTTGGAACAGGAAGCGGTTGGAGACGAGACGGAGAAAGACCAACCGGACGAGGACTAGAGATGAAATTTTTTAACACAAGAGACAGCCGCGAATCTTTTGGAAGGATCGGCAGAACGATCAGGAGATGGATCGCTTGCACCGTTGCCGCCTGTATGGTGATCGTGCCGAGTGCAATATCGGTCGCGGCCGATGCCGGACAGCAGCCGATCGAACTCCCTCCGGTCGAGGAAGTGGTTTGCGCTTCTTACTATGTGTTTGATATCACCAAGCAAGAGGTCCTTCTCGAAAAGGAGCCGAACACGCGAATTTATCCGGCCAGTATGACGAAGATCATGACGCTGGCCTTGGTGTTGGAGCACTTGAATCCGGACGATTATGTGACCGTCAGTCAGTCCGCCATGGACGCGACGACGCCAAGATCGACCATGATGGGATTGAAGGTCGGAGAAACGATCCAGATCCGGGAACTGCTTTACGGCGCCATGCTTCCCTCGGGAAACGATGCCGCGAATGTTCTCGGGGAGTCGGTTGCTCAGGTCGTGCGCGACAAGAACCAAACCAATTCGGGGAAATCGCTGATCGACGATTTTGTTGATTTGATGAATGCCAAGACGAACGAGCTGGGGCTTCAGAACACCCATTTTATGAACACCAACGGCCTTCATCACGACGAACACTACACGACGGCTCGGGAGCTCGCGGAGCTTTTCGAGTATGCTCTTCGGTTCGATGAGTTCAGGACTGTGATCAATACGCCGACTCACGCCTTCAAGAAAACCAACATGCATACTTTTGATGGCTGGAGCATCGCGCGCAATACCAATTACCTTTTGAATGATCCTTGGTTAGTCGGAGCGGACAGCCATGTGGCTCAAATCGTCGGCGGCAAGACCGGAACGACGATACCGGCGGGAACCGGAATGGCTTTATTGGCCGTGAATAAGAACGGGGATGAGATGATCACCGTAGTATGCGGAATACCGTACGATATCTGTGATCGTCAGACGACCTATGTCGCGGCTGTTCTGAGGGCCGGATCGATCGTTTGCTTTAATGCCGACCCGGTTGTTCGCGTCGAAGGGAATGTTATGAACAACAGAGCCTATAACGCGCCGGACGGAATGGGTCCTGAGACGCCGCAAGAGACAACGCCGGTCACCGAGCCTTCGGACCCCGGTCCGACACAGGAGAATACAGATCCTCCGAAGACGACGGCGGAGACCACCCGATCGGATGAGACGGAAGAAGAAGACTCCGGGATCATCGGATTTTTTAAGAACAATATGCTGATCACCATACTCGGCGGAGTGGCTCTGCTGTTTATTCTGGCGATCGTTTTTCTTGTCATAATACCGTCGGGCGTTCGCAAGAGTCGTCGCAAGAAGCGCCGGTCCGGATTCCAGGGCATCCGGCGGATCTGACGCAGGTCGATTTTCAAGACAAGAGATGCGATTCGTCGAAAAGATCATGGTGGTGCAAGATGGAACTAAATTCTCTGAACGAGCTTTTTATCCGCACATTCGGTCCCGGGTTGACTAGAATATTCGTCGCTCCCGCGCGGGTCAATCTGATCGGAGAGCACACGGATCATCAGGGAGGATATGTCCTTCCTTGCGCTCTGCAAATGCGATCGGCCTGTGTGGTCCGAGAAAGATCGGATAACCTGCTCCGTATCGCTGCCAGCGATCTTCCCGGTATTGTCGAGGCGGATCTTTCGGACTTGTCCGGGTATGCGCGTATCCCTTGGGGTGCATATCAGATCGGTGTCGCTCATATCATGCAACAGCGGGGATATCGGGTCACGGGAATGGATATGCTTTTCGATGAGACCGTGCCGCATGGGAGTGGCTTGTCCTCGTCAGCGGCGATTGAGGTGGCGACGGCGTATGCGATCGCCGTATTGAGTTCCGAGAGTGCGGGAACGGCAATCGATATTCCGGAGCTGGCGCTCATCGCCCAATCGGCAGAGAATGATTATGTAGGTATGAATTGCGGGATCATGGATCAATTCGCGTCGGCGATGGGCAAGAAGGATCACGCGATATTTTTAAGGTGTGATGATTTGGATTACCGTTATGTACCGGTAGATTTCGGCGCACAGAGATTGACTTTGATGATTTGTAATACCAGAAAGCCCCGCTCCCTTATCGAGAGCGCTTACAACGCGAGGCGGGCTGAGTGCGACCGGGCTTTCCAAGCGGTAAAGGAGAGAGCCGGAATTTCGCACCTCGCCGAAATGACGCCGGAGTCCTTTGAAGTCCATCGGTCTCTGATCGACGACCCTGTCGCGTTAAGAAGAGCGCGGCATGTCATTTACGAGAATGACCGGACGATTCGCGCATGCAAGTTTCTCGAAAAGGGTGATTTCGTCTCGTTCGGCGTTCTGATGAACGATTCTCACGACTCTCTGCGCGATGATTTCGAGGTGACCGGCCCCGAACTGGACGCGATGGTCAGCGCCGCGCGTGCCCAAACCGGTGTGCTCGGAGCTCGAATGACCGGTGCCGGCTTCGGAGGCTGTGCGATCGCGCTGGTTTATGACACGGACTGTGACGCATTTGTCGAAAATGTCTCCCGTGTATACCTTGAGCAAACCGGGTATCAGGCGGAGTTTTATCGCGCCCGGATCAGCGACGGCGTCCGGGAAGTTACCCTCGCCAAATGATCCGACGCTCTCGGATGTTGACGTGGGTTGAATTTGCGGGTCGCGGCTCTCTTTCTCTATCTACCTATTTATTATAAAGAAGCCCGATTCGGACACGGTGAAGCGTGCATGAAACGATTGCCCGAAAACGCCGAAAAATAGGCAAAAACGACTAAAAAATGTGTTGACAGTTCGAAGGTCCAATGATAATATAATCAAGCGCTTCACGAAAGCAGCGCAACGGACCTTGAAAATTGAATAGAAAAGCAAGACAAAAGACGAGCCTTAAATCAATTCGTAAGAGTTGAAAAAGAAAAAAGTA
>JAFGGR010000087.1 GCA_016930475.1 Clostridiales bacterium
ACTTGAACTGGAACCGGATGTCACCGAGGATCAACGCCGCCCTTTTCATACCAGATGTCTCCCTGTGATCTCAACGAATACGTCGTTGAGTGTCGGCTCGCCCGAATGAATAGACATGAGCCGATCGTGACGAACAAGGTCGGCTAAGGTCTCATCTGTCGAGGTTCGATCCATCGGGATTTCGCGATATTCTTCCGTGCCATTTTCGACAAACGTATACCGTACGTTCGACGCCCCCCGGGTCATGATCAGATTGTGGGGCGTATCCAGGGCCTTGATCTTCCCGTCTACAATAAACGCAACGCGGTCGCACAGTTCCGTTGCGTCGTACATGTTATGAGTCGTCAGGATGATCGTGGTCCCCTTTGCCTTTTCTTCCAGAACAATGTTCTTCACCACGCGCGCATTCGACGGATCCAGTCCGGAGGTCGGCTCGTCCAGAAAAAGGACCCGTGGGCTGTGCAGCAGTGCCTTAATGAAATTGATCCGGGTCTTCATTCCTTTGGAAAAATCGGAAACCTTCTTATTCGCATCGCGCTCCAGTCCAACCATCCCGAGAAGTGAAGGGATATCGCGATGCGTCGGATAGAGCGAGGCAAAGAAGCGGAGGTTTTCTGTTGCCGTCAATTTCTCGTAGAGGCTCGGAAATTCGAACGCGACGCCGATTTGTTCATAGAAGGTCCCGGTATGTCGCCCGATCTTCGTATCATTGACTGATACCGCTCCCGAAAACCCGGGCAGGAGCCCGGTCAGAATTTTCTGGAGCGTGCTTTTTCCGGCGCCCGATGGGCCCAGAAATCCGAATATCTCACCGGACTTAACTTCAAAACTGGTATTTTCGATAAAGGGTATCTTGCTGTAGCTGAAAGCCAAATTATTGACGCAAATCATATCTATTCTCCCTTAAACATTTGAATGACCACCCCGCGAACCATGATGCGAAGCGCGTCATCGAATACTGCCTCGCCCACTTCCCGCTTATATAGAATCGACAGAAACACTCCGCGCAGCGCCGCACTAAACACCTCGATATTATCCGCACTGATATTCGGAACCATGGAAACCAACTCCTCGACTCGAAAATCATCCTGCTCCGCATGACGCTTACTGATTTCCGGCGGAAGCTTTCTGAAGAGCATCTCGATCTCTCCTCCGGTCATCAACCGCGCGATCTCCGAATGATCCATGAGCTTATAGAGCGTAAAAATCACATCGGTCAAGTTATCCGCGTTGATTTCCCCCTGAATGCTTCTGATCTCGCTGATGATCTTCGCTTGATACTCATTGTGGAGGGCGCAAAAGACATCAAACAACAGGAGTTCCTTCGATTCATAGAAAAGGTAAAATGTTCCCTTCGGGATTCCGACTCGTTTTACGATATCATCCACCGTCGTTTTCTTGATGCCGTGACGAATCATGGACTCCCGCGCCTCTTCTCGAAGTCGATTCTTGATGTAATCTCTCTCGATGTCGGATAAGGCTTTCGGCATACGGTGACTCCTATGACTATGTGACTATATTTGTTCTTATGGTCATATAATACACCGGTCTCATGTGAAGTCAAGAGATTTTTTTAAACCATTCGATAAATGCGGTTTATCCCATATAAAAAACAGCTCAACTTTTCAGAAGAGCCGTTTCTTAGAATTCGTCAAACTAAATATAAGCCAGTGACAATAAACCCATCAATTAGAACTATTAATGGTACTCGTAATAATCGACCATATACTTTGTCTCAAGAGGCACATCTCCCGAATCAGACTGCTCCCAAGGTGTAGGGCAGTATGGCATCTCAACAGAGTCGCCACTCGTATATTTAACGTAGGCTGCCTCAAATCGCCCATAGACAAAGGGTCTATTGTTCATCTCGATAATCCCGCTTGACCCATACATTCCGTAATAGCCGTCCACAACAGATAATTGATTGGCAATAAAGTGATTGCCGCCAAGGCCAATCACAAATAAATACGGAGTCGTTCCCTGATCTCCTGGATGCCATGGGCCATATGAATGTGTGGTTGCAATTATACCTGTGTCTCCGTTATTGATCGGAGATCCGTTATTATAAGGCTGAATCGTTATATTTACATTATGGAGTAATACTATATGACCCCAATAAGGACCTCCGTTTGTAAATACCAATCCCCCTTTTCCTTTTTCATTGATTGTTAATGTGTTGCCGGAACCGATAATATACAAAGTAATATCGTTCGACGATAAATCAAAAGTCAGATGCGCGCTAAGATTCTTTGTCAAACTCGCGTCAATATAATAATTAGGACCTGTGAATACCTTATTGGTGGATAGATTTGTAATCGCTTCCGCATTTGCCTTAACGGCGGCCTCAGTAGCGTAGTCAACCATTGCTTCCGCCTCCGCTGTGCTCGGAACAGTTCTGGTTATTGCAGCCTCCATGTCGTCTCCATAATAGAATTCTGCGTTGCTCCTCAACTGTGCGAGTGTTGCATCCGAGTCTCGATTAACGTAACCAATAGAGCCTGTATCGTATGTTACTCTAGATACCCCTCCGCTTACGTTCGTTGAGTGAACATTATAGTAATTGGAAGGCGGATTGTTGTAAATTTTCCCGTAATGCGCCACTGAGTTTGCGTCTATATACATACCTGAAGGGAACACAACTCCCGAGATCGCTCCACCAAAATCAGTCTTAAAAGTGGTATTTCTCACATAAAGCTTACTACCTTTCAAATATGTCCAAGAGGTAGCTACTCCACTCAGCGTTTGATACGCAGACGCGACACCTGGCGTTATTCCCAGAAAATAAATGTCCCCCGGTGTTTGAATGCCATTGCCTCCACTCTCGGCGATCCCTGCATTATCACCCCAAAAAACAACGTCCCCGTAGTAACCGGAACCTGATCCTGTTGTTACATGATCTGTAAATATTACATCAGCGTAGTATTGCGAATCACCCGAGGATGCCAGATGTGACTCCCCGTGAAGAACTATATAGTTATATATCGAGTCGTGCGGGGTTTTATTGCTTACCGCATAAATATCACTCACGCCCAAATTTTTGTTAACAAAGTCATATCCAACATTGAAGCGAGGAAAATCATTCGTTGAAGATGGTGTTCCGGCCTTGATCATTGAAGTAAATCCATTAATCGGTACTACCGGAGGTTTCTCCTTCAACACCACCAGCAATTTCTCCGTCGCACCGCCGGAATCAAGCCCAACGTCGATCTTTGTCACGAAATCCATGGTGATTTGCGTGCCGAGTTTGCCGAATTTCACGGATGTGTTGGCATCCGCCGAGGCATCGCCGATGGCCGGCGCTACGGAGTATTGGGAGACCGCTGCATCAATGAATCCATAACCAGCCGCTGACTTAATCGGTAATGTCTCCCCTGCCGTCGCCCAAGCCTCAATTCTGGTGTCGGTGATTTCTTGAGTTATGAGGATCGCATCCACGACACTCTGTGCCGCCGAAGTTACCGTTAGTCTTGCCTGACTCCTCTGTGCGTCATTGTAGAAACGATTTCGGCTCGCGATCGTGATCGACAGCGCCGAAGTGATCAGAATAAATCCGACGCCCATGATCACAAGTACAAGGATCAACATTCCGCCGGATCGGGAAGCACCCGTTCTTCTGGATCTTGAGTATTGACCGGATGACCGCTTGATCTTATTCATTACTAATCCCCTCCGAGGCACAGTATTGGTTGAAAACAAATATAAGACGCGTAAGCGTACATTATTCCACCTACTATTATATAGAAAACGTATGGTTCTTCAATCCTTTAGGTGTGTCTATTATGTAAAAAAGGCGATTATTGCGCATGTTTTTTGACATTTGAAGCGATTTTTTCACCGGGAAATATGCGAATCTGTGATTACTATAATGCGTTTTCAGGGTTAATCGTTTCGTCTGCGGCAAGCAAAATATTTTCTTCACGCGGCTTGCCGGAAGTTCCGTAGATAAGATATTCTTCATGCCGCTCGTTGATCGGTCTGGCCTCTCCGGGCTGGATCAATTTGAGGACGACCGATGCATAGACTTTACCTTCTGCATTTTTCTTGAGGCGGACGCGCCCTGCAACCAAATTATGGGTGTCGCATCGGAATAGCGAAAAGCCGCTCTTGCGGATCCGAAACCACGCAAGCTCTTCGCGCAACGGAGAGCCGCATGCCGGGCATACGGCAGGTTCGGAAAAGGTCCGGTCACAACAATCTGACCATGAATCACAATAGTCTGTCCTTCGCTCGCTCTGAACATTCAGATCCGGGTCGAACAGGTATTGCTCGAGCCGAAAGACGGCCGGCTCATCATTTTCGAGGATGTCGAAAAGCTTCTCAAGGATTTTTCCGGTGTATTCGGCATCCCGATGCGCTTCATGAAAGTCTTCCAGCTTCGGGATGCGGAGAAAGTCGACCGCGTACTCGACGCTTCTCTGGACATTTTTGTCCTCCGCGACCTTGGAAAAGAGGGTCTGAACATCCAGAAAGTGTCGGCCAAGAAGTGCCGAGCGATCGTGAAATCGCAGGTTGGCCTTGAGGATCGACAGATCCGAGTTACCCCAGCCGCAAATCACAAAATCATCTCCGCACCACCGGATAAAAGCTTCATATGCGTCGATAAAGGTTAAACCATGGCGGAGATCGGAGGAGATCTTGTTGATGACACGGGATACGTTCTTGTTCATGACGGTATAGCAGATCGGCCGGATCAGGACATGAAAAGGCTTGCTGAGTTCCGTGCCCCGCTCATCGACGCTCAGTTTGACCGCGCCGATCTCAATGATCTCTCCGGGCAGCTGTTTCGGATCGACCCGGGATTTGATCCAGGGGATCGGCTGATTCCATTCCAAATCGATGATCACATATGTGGCGGTCGGATGATAAATGATTCGATCCCGGTCTTCTCTTCCTTCTGTCATATGTCACTCCTTAAGTCCGTTGGTTCCTTCTCCTTCGAAAAGCCCATGACGCGACCCGGATTCCAAACCGTCAGCAAAATGAATAGCGCCAATGCCAAAAGCGAAGCAAGCATCCCGATAACCAAGCCCGGCGGTACGTACCGCGCCGTCACTCGATGCGGGCCGGAAAGGATCGGCACACTCAGCCATTCTCCGGCCGCCTTTGAAGTCTCGGTCTCTTTGCCATCAATGTGAACACTCCAACCCTCTTCATAGGGCACCGAAAAGAACAACACACCGTCCTGTTCGATCTCGATATTTCCCCGGATGCCCGACCCATCCATGCGCTCGACTTGAAGCGATTGTTTTTCGAGCGTTCGAAAAGCTTGATCATAGGCTTCTTCCGTTATACCCTTGACGATCAACGAAAACGGCTCGGCATCGCATTCCGGGAATACTATGCCGACCTCGATCCTTGTGTTCCCGTCCGTCATCACACCGCAGTCCACGATGCGGCCACTGTTGATGTTAAACGTCTTCGAGGCACCGTTTCCGTCAGCGTTGAATGTGCGAACGGTGATCCGTGCCTCCAGCTTCGTGTCGATCGACAGAAACAATCGCTCGCCCACCGACAAGTCGATCGGCCGGACCAGCATATACGCACTTCCCGTCTCCGAAGCAAAAGCATACTGATTTCCTTCGGCCGGGTACACATTCCTCTCGTCCTCCGTTACAAAGGCCTTATCGGCATACAGCGGCTCCAATCCCATCAGGTTCACTACCGTGTCGGCGTTGTCGAACGGCGATGGGAATGCCGCGTCAAAAGGCTGGAGCACACTCGGATCGACACGGTACGCGACGGGCAGTGCGTAACGATTGAGCGTGAATTCGACGGTCTCAAAAGCCCCCGTTGAATCGGCCGGATGCGTGACGATCCTCTCGTTGAGTTTCGGAGACGAATCGACTCCGAGAACCGGGAAGCCGTTCTCCCCTTCTACAACATCACCGATCGGTCCGCCTGAATCCGGCAACGTTGATTTCTTGACGAAACGAAGTTCTCCGCCGATACCGAAAAGCATCCCGTTCACCTCGTTCATCAAGGGGGTGTCCGCAATCATAACGCCGGCATAGGCTCCGTCATGATCCG
>JAFGGR010000088.1 GCA_016930475.1 Clostridiales bacterium
CATTGAATCAATGAGCAATCCAAGTAAGACAGACAGTAAAAAAATAACAAGACTGCCGATGCCAAGATATAATGCGGCGGTGGCTACCCCCGGTTTTTGGGGATTGATCGGAACAGGATTTTCGCTCATCTTCATTCTCCTTTATTAATAAGGTCACTTAACGACCCTGCGCTGTGGGCACGAACTAAAATATTCTATAGACGCTACATATTGAATTATATCATCATTCATAACAGAAACACAAAGTATCATTCAACCCGGAATCAAGAAATGCCCAGTCTTCATTCATTTATTCATAATACTGATTGGCCGGGAAGATATTTTCTCCCGGAGGCATTTTGGCGAGAAACTCATACAGTGGGTCGTAATCAAAGGCATATTCGTCCGGGCGGGAGGGGTCACTGCCGCTGACGCCCTGAATCAGAGCGGCTTCATTGATGTCCGGAACATCATACCGAACGCGGACGGTAAGCAGACAATCACCCGAATCGCCGTAATAGTAACTGCGGTATGTGGGGCCGTGATCGGTATTGTCCGGCTTTAAGTACACTCGAATAAACGTCTCCTCGCCGGGCCCAAGTGACGGGACCGGCAACGTGACGTACTCGTAAAAATTATAGTGCGGGGCATTTACCGGGTAAAAACTGACGGTCAATGTCCCGGTCGGGCTGTTGACGCTGTGTTGATTATAAACACGAACGTCAACATAGGCAGGCCGGTACGCCGCTTCGGACGCAGGCTTCAGAAAATCAACATTCAAAGGATTTATTCGATTCATTTCGGCCAGCGATTCAATGCGGTTTTTTACCTCATCGGTTACTTGGTCACGTACTTCGGGTGGGATCTCGTCGACGGGAACACCGATTGCGGCGCCGGTTTCGGCTAAAGCCACACGAAGGCAGTAATCGAGACCTTCTCCGGCCATCGTCTCAAAATCGGGCAGGCTCGGCGGAAGACCGACGGAGGCAAGCCCGGCATCGATCAATTTGGTTACGGCCTGCTCGATGAGGTTGCGCGCATCAGCGCCGAGGAATGAGAATTGATCGGCGATAAAGACGGCGATTCCGCTTTTGATCCCGTTATACGCACTTCTTATCCCGTCGTACGTCTGTTTGGCGAGTTCGACGAATTCGTTCCACAGCTGGGACCACGCGCTCTCGGTGAGCGTCAAGTGAAACCAGGCTCCGACCGGAAGCATCTTGTCCAGCGTTGCCTGATACTCTGCCCTTGTCGTTTGAGGGTAAAGTGACATATGAGTGTTGTAGGGAAGCAAAAAGTCCCCCGTTTTATTGTTGGTGATCGAAAAGCACATCTCCTCGGCTTGGATCGGCCGGGTCACTTCAAAGTATTGATCACTTTTGGGAATCGGCCACTGCGCCGTTATGTATCGCTGTAAATACGTATACGGGGCGTTGGATTCAACGACCACTTCCTCCGGCTCGGGATCCGGCGGATCGTAGGATATAGCGGCGAATACAAGCGGATCGCCGGTATAAAATACGGGAGTCGTTTCGGAAATGACCGGACGCAAAGACCCGGTCGGACCGTCGGGCACATAGCAGACTGCCCGCAGATAATAGAGGACAGTCGAATTTCCGAGGCTTTCGGCGGCAGGGGCAAAGTCAGAAAAATTCCAGTGGTAGTAACGCGTGACCGTTGTATAAGAAAGTCCGGTAACTTGGCTTCGATAAACAAGACCGGCGGGATCCGAAAAATCATTTGTACTCTGCGTCGAAAAGGGGATCGACGATAGTTGCAGGTCGATCTCTACCGAATCGGTCGGGATATTATCCAAAGTGAGCGTCCAATGATCGGCACTCGGTGCCCAGACCGCAAAGCCCTTGTCGGACAAGGCTTCAAACGGACCATCCGGCTCCTTGGGACATTCGATAACAAGGGACTTTTCGACCGGGTTTCCGGCAATCGCTTGAAAGCCGAGATCCAGTTCCGGTTCGCCGTAAATGACTTCGACTCCGTTTCCCGGAGTAGCGATCGGCCGATCATTTTCATCCAGAGCAACGGCGCGAATATATAAGATGCGACGGCGTTGCGGCAGAAGCACCTTATCGGTGACCGGCTCATAATCCGAGCCTTGATTCGGAAGGATATCGG
Organism: Clostridiales bacterium; assembly: GCA_016930475.1. Taxonomy (GTDB): domain Bacteria; phylum Bacillota; class Clostridia; order Saccharofermentanales; family Saccharofermentanaceae; genus JAAYCT01. Next base: position 2,113 of record JAFGGR010000088.1, read on the forward strand.
TAGGTTTCACTCCGTCGACGATCTCATAACGACTCATAAGAGAAGCAAAATCGACAGCAAATTCCGAAGTCTCGGGATCCATCGAGCCGGTGGCGATCAATCTCGGGATTTTATCGGGAGAAGACTCAAAATCACAGGGAAAAGGAAGTGTGGAAACCTGCCACACAACGGAGGCGACATCGCTCAGGTCGTATTCGATCGAAAACCAGCGCGTTGCATTTCCCTCGGAGGAAATGAAAGCGTTATCGGCCGGGACATACACCGAAGAAGGAGCCGGGATTTCGGTCGGCGTCGGAGCGACAATGCCGAACGCCGGAGAGACCCCGTATCCGAGATAACTGGTCGAGACATATACATCCACCCGAAAATAACAGTGATCTAAAGGAGTTGCGGGCAGAGTGAGTACATAAGACGTATCCGTCAGGTCTGCGGCAAGAATAGTGTAGGAAGCCCCGCCGTTCACGCTCAAAAGAATATTAAACGTGGGCGTTCTGCCGATATCATCCATGGTCCAGCGAAGCGTGAAGGATGATCCGGCGGTAAGCTTGCTGCCGGATGAAGGGCTTGTTACCGTGATCCAATCGGCAGGAAGCGGCGTCGGGGTCGTTGTTTGTTGCGGAATGATGAAGGATGGCTGTGTGGTCACAAGAGGCGGCATGATGACTTCCGGAACAAAAGGCGCGATTTCCGGTTCGGTTGGAAGAGGATCCGGCGCAATATCGGCCGGGGTCGCCTCGTTATCGAAGCCCGGTCGTCCGGGCCGATCGGAAATAAGGAGCTTGATCGCGGAGGGGCAGGACGGATAACCGAAATCAGCCGTGTCATCGAGTTGATCGAGAATATCCGAACGGTCAACGTCCGCATCCTCAAAAACCACGGCATCCAGATCTTCATCCCATACATACTCGGACGTTACGACGACGGCGGAGGCGGTCGTTGTTGCTTCTGAGATCAACTTGGGTACACAACGAGAGAAATAGATCATGAGCAACAGAACAAGCAAGACGAGGACAGCACCGGTGATCAATACGATGATTTTATGCTTTTTCGAAAACGTAACCATAATGCCCTCATGATCCGGATTTCCGCCGACGTTGACAAGATGGGATCGAACAGATAATAATTTCTTTTATTATATCACGGACGGGAAGGGGAATGCTCTCAGACTTTATCGCTTTTCATTTTGCCTCGAAAGACGATAACGGCCAGCATATAGAACACCACGGTATAAATCAAGACGATCGAAAGGTGCGGCATGATGCCGGAGAAATTTCCCAGGACCGCTGCCTTGGTGGCCTGAACGGCGTGGTAGAAAGGAAGGACCTCGGCCGTTTTCTTGAATGCGCCTCCGATCAGGTCGAGCGGGATCCAAGCACCGGAGAGCCATGCGGCAACGTTGGTCAGCAGGGCCCCGCAGATGCCTCCGACTGCTTTTTCGTTTAGTATACTGCCGCACAACAGGCCGATCCCGGTGAACAAAATGGCGATGGGGAGCAGAACGAGGATCGCCAACGCCGTGTTGATCGTGAGCGGAAGACCCAGCACGGCGGCTACGATAAACGTAAATAATGCCTGCACCGCCGCCATCACGATCATGGGAAGCGTATAGCCAAAGATAAAATCAAAGGACTGCATCGGAGACGCAAAAAGCCGCATCAGGAAGGATGTTGTTCTGTCTTTGGAAATCAACATGCCCGAAAAAAGTGCGAGAAAAATTGTGCCGAACACGGCGACTCCCGGTCCAATGCTTTCGATTTCGAACATTGTGTTTTGCGCCTCTGCGGGAATGGCTGAATTAATGATATTAAACAACAAGAGCAGAATCAGCGGAAACCCAAGGCCGAAAAAGAAACTGATCGGGTCACGCAGGATTTCTTTCGTGTTGCGACCTGCAAATAATATAGTCTTCATAATTCACCCCCCGAGAGGGATACAAACGCATCTTCAAAGTTCTCGGTGCCTGCTTGCGTAACCAGTTCCGCGGTGGTTCCGACCGCTACCAGTTTCCCGTTATTCATAATGCCGACGCGGTCGGACAATGCTTCGACTTCTTCCAGATAATGGGTGGTCAAGATGATCGTGACCTTTCCTTTCAACTGCTTGATCGACGACCACAACTCGCGTCGGGCCAGAACATCCAGCCCCAGCGTCGGCTCGTCGAGAAAGAGGATCTCCGGATCGGAGATCAAAGCCATTGCGATCGAGAGCCGCCGTTGCATTCCACCGGACAGTTTTTTCGCGCTTTTATTAAGTACGCCGTTCAGACCGAAACGAGAAGACATATCCCGTGCGCTTGACTGAGCGCTATCCTTGTCTTGTCCGTATATACCAGCCATCAAAGAGAGATTTTCGAGAACGGAGAGATTGGGCGCAACCGCGGTTTCTTGCGGGGAAACATTCGATTTTTGTTTGATGGCAATCGGGTCTTTTCGGATACTGTCGCCCAGAAGCACCGCATCTCCCTGCGTCGGGAAAATCAGGCATGAGAGCATCTTGATGGTCGTCGTTTTCCCGGCGCCGTTCATTCCCAGCAAAGCAAATAATTCGCCTTCCTCGATAGCAAGGGATACGTCGTCGACCGCGGTCAGATCGCCGAATTTCTTGGTCAGATGCGAGACGGTAATTGCACTCATGGATCTTCCTCCGGGATCACGTCTCCGAAAACGTGATCGGCCACTGCCTTGAACATACTTTTGGGCGGGATGGCCATGCCCTGTTGCTCGTCGCCCAATATTATTAACGTATCGCCGGGATGGATATCGAAAATATCCCGCGCCGCCTTCGGAATGACGATTTGGCCCTTTTCGCCGACCTTAACGGTCCAAGCGTGTTTACCTTCTGGAGCGGTCATGATCATTGCCTCCATACGCAAAATATGAAATGTATGAAATGTAGGAACAGAATATCACATTACCGGTAAATCGTAAAGTTTTTTACTCGCTCAGAAACTCCGTTATGGATTGCAACATTAAGTGTCGCACTTGTTAAGCGACCCGATCGTATGCTTCTTGTGGCGTCCTGTAGTCCAGTATCTTCCGGG
>JAFGGR010000089.1 GCA_016930475.1 Clostridiales bacterium
GAGTTGGTTATACTTGGCGACGCGGTCGGTTCTCGACGGAGCACCGGTCTTGATCTGTCCGGCGTTGGTCGCTACGGCCAGATCGGCGAGCGTTGTGTCTTCGGTCTCACCGGAACGGTGCGAAACGACGGCGGTCCATGAGGCTTTTTTCGTCATCTCGATTGCCTCAAGAGTCTCGGAGAGCGATCCGATCTGATTGAGCTTAATGAGGACGGAGTTGCAAACATCCTTCTCGATGCCGGTCTTGATGCGCTCGGTGTTTGTGACAAACAGGTCGTCGCCGACGAGTTGGATCTTGTCGCCGAGAGCCGCACGAAGCTTGATCCAGCCTTCCCAATCATCTTCGCTCATCCCGTCTTCGAGGGAGATGATCGGGTAACGGTCACAGAAATCTTTCCAGAAGGTGACCATTTCGTCGACAGTCAGGAAATTTTCGGCCTTCCAGAACAGGTACTGACCTTCCTTTCCGGCCTTCTTGGCTTCCTCGTACATCTCGGTAGCCGCGGCGTCGATCGCGATGAAGAAATCCTTGCCGGGCACATAGCCGGCGGCTTCGATCGCCTTCACGATGTAAGAGAGCGCGTCCTCGTCGCCTTTGAAGTTCGGGGCAAAGCCACCCTCATCGCCGACGGCGGTGACATAGCCGTCATTTTTGAGAAGCTTCTTCAGCGTATGGAAAACCGTCGAGCACTTCTCAAGCGCATCCGCGAAGGAGGTTGCGCCGGTCGGGACGATCATGAATTCCTGAATGTTCAGACTGCTGTCGGCATGCTTTCCGCCGTTTAAGATGTTCATCATCGGAACGGGAAGCGTAAAGGCGTTCGCGCCGCCGATATATCGGTATAGAGGAAGGCCCATCGAGGAAGCGACGGCCTTGGCGACGGCCATGGATACGCCGAGGATCGCATTCGCGCCGAAATTGCCCTTGTTCGGTGTTCCGTCCGCATCGATCATCGCGCGGTCGATTGCCTTCTGGTCGATGGCGTTCATCCCCATCAGGAGATCCGCGATCGGTCCGTTGATATTGGCGACGGCATTACGAACGCCCTTGCCGAGGTAACGGTTCTTGTCACCGTCACGAAGTTCGACCGCTTCAAAAGCACCGGTGGAAGCGCCGGAAGGAACGGCCGCTCTTCCGAACGAACCGTCGGATAGGCAAACATCCGCTTCAACAGTGGGGTTGCCGCGGGAATCGAGGATCTCACGGCCGACAATTTTGGTGATCAGTAGTGAATGGGTCATAGTATGCCTCCTTTTTGACTGAGTCGCTACTATATAAGGTATCCATATGAAGATTAGAAGGAAATAGAGATTTAGTCAATGCAAATCGGAGAAAAACCACAAAACCATATTCGTTCTCACAGATCGATTATTTGCTCAGACCTAAGATATCGAATCAGAATACGGTCGTCCGACAGATGTGATACAGTTTGCTCGGCCTTATTTTCTGTTTATGAGGATTATTGATAATGACTTTCAGCGAAGGGTTTTGCGCAGCTCGGTTACTGTATCCGGAGAAAGTGAGTCAGAGAAATGAACATAATCAGAATCAGCAGCGCCGATGGATGTTTGCGCGTCGGAACTGAAAGCGCAGATTCTCCGGATCCTTGAAACAGAACACTGCGAAAAAGTAAATATCATCGCGCAATCCAAGGGCGGCTTGGACGCTCGATACGCGATCAGCTGTACGGACACGGCACCTTATGTCGCCTCTTTGACGACGGTCGGCGCGCCGCATCGGGGTTTCACACGGAGACACGATCGACCTGACGCGCAAGAACATCAAGGGCTTCGATGCTTGCGAATGTTAAATAGATATCATCAAGGGGCTCAAGGATCAAGGACTTTGAGCCGGATGCTTTTTGAACATTAAACGGATCGGGTCTGATCTGTAATAACTTGTCGCACACAATCAGAGCAGTTCGATTTGGAGCTTGCCCGCGTTAAAGACAAACATAGTCCCCCATTCATTGACCTCGGGAACTCCCTGAGACGCCAACTTGATCCGGAATATATTGGTCAGCATGAGCCGGCAGGAACCTTTGATCCCCTCCGTCTCGATCAAAATGGTCTTGTCCTTGCGGGTCGCCCGGACGCAGCCGGATTTCTGTGCGTCGGAAGAGAAGATGTCTACGGACACCCGCCGGTTATCCGATAACTCGAAAACCGTGATGGTCACGGAATCCAGATAATCGTATTCGGTCGTGTCGTCGGTCTTTCCCGTGACCAGGATCGTGTTTTCGCGGGCGAGGACCGGCAAGGTGAAGTAATCGTGCTTTTCACTCCGCCAACAGGGTCCTTCGATCCGGTCTCTGGTCAGGATATTGGTCCAAGTGCCTTTGGGAACATAGTAGCGAACGGTGCCCGAATCATTCATGATCGGTGCACACAAGAGTGACGGGCCGAGCATATATTGACGGTCGAGCATCTGACAGGTCTCATCATTCGGAAATTCCAGGAACATCGGCCGGAGGATCGGAAGGCCGAGTGTGCTCGATTCGACTGCCGCGGAAAATAAGTACGGCATCATCCCGAGCTTCAGTCTTGTAAAATGAGCCGCGATCTCGACCGCTTCCTCGCCGTACATCCACGGAACCTTATATTGGCCGTTGCCGTAGAGTCTGGAGTGAGAGCTTAAAAGGCCAAACTGTAACCAACGAATGAACAGATCCGGATTACAGCCGTCCTCAAAGCCTCCGATGTCGTGGCTCCAAAATCCGAAGGCGCTTAAGGACAGGGAAAGCCCTCCGCGTAAGGTCTCAGCCATTCCGGCATAAGATGACGGACAGTCGCCGCCCCAATGAACGGGAAATTGTTGACAGCCGACAGTCGCCGCTCGCGCGAAGATGCAAGCGTTGTTTTTGCCCAGACGCTTCTCAAGCATCTCGAAAACGGCCTCCTGATAGATATAGGCATACATGTTGTGCATGCTTTCGGCCGACGATCCGTTGTGGTATACGATGCCGTCCTTTGCCGCACCTGCTCCGTAAAACGGATCCGCGACGGGTATACGCTCGCCAAAATCAGTTTTAAAGCAATCAACGCCCATTCGGATCAAATCATCGACACGCTTCTGATACCAACCGCGCGCGATCGGCAGAGTAAAATCGACCAAGGCCATACCGGCTTGCCAGCGGTCCCACTGCCAAACGTCTCCGGCCCCCGTCGTGACAAAATAACCGCCGTCGAGCCCTTCCTGAAAGAGCGGCGACTTCTGAGCGATATAGGGATTGATCCACAGGCACACCCGAATGCCCCGCTCATGCAACTTGCGAATCAGTCCCGCAGGGTCGGGAAACCTTTCCTGATCCCATAGGAAACTCGTCCATTCGAATCCCTTCATCCAGAAACAGTCGAAGTGGAAAACGGAAAGCGGGATCCCGCGCTCGATCATTCCGTCGACAAATTCAAGAACGGTTTCCTCGCTGTAGTCGGTCACAAACGATGTGGAGAGCCACAGTCCAAAGGACCAGGAAGGAGGTAAAGACGGTCTTCCGAACAGCTCCGCATAAAGGGTCAAAACATGTCTGTTGGTTTCGCCGCCGAATACAAGATATTCCATGCTCTCGCCCGGTACGGAAAACTGTGTCTTGCTCGGGCACTCACTGCCGATCTCATAAGAGATCCTTCCGGTATGATTGACAAAAATCCCGTAAGACCGGCTGGACATATAAAAAGGAATGTTTTTGTAGGACTGATCCGAATCGGTACCGCCGTCCTCGTTCCAAATATCAACGGATTGACCGTTCCGGACAAAGGGCGTGAAACGCTCTCCGAGACCGTATATATGCTCGCCGACGTCCAATTCGAGGCGCTCACGAATAAAGCCGCGTCCATCTTTGTCGGTGATATAGGCTAGACCTTGTTGGCCGGTCGAGGTAAGGACCCGTCCGTTGAACAAGAAGCGGATCGAGAAGTCCCCGGATTTTGGAACGCGAGCCTCAGTACTGCCGGATACAAAGACATACTCGTCCTCGGTCTCGGCAAAAACCGGAACGACGTTTCGTGCGTTGAGTCGAAAAGCGGCATCCCGGTTCCTGGTTCCTTTATGGTGATCGATCCGGACCGATATGATATTCGGAGCCGGAGAGGAAAGTCGAATAGTCAACATCCCGCTGTCGACGCTCGAGGCTCGACCGGTTTGTTTGGTAGAGGGAGCATAAAGCGTCAGCGAGCCGTCCTTGCGCTCTACTTCGAATATTTCTTTCGGGCTGTGAATGCTGTAGCCTTCTCTGGGTAGCCAGGTCCCGTTCGTAAATTTCATGAGAACCTCCCGATGCAAAGTCGGTCTTTGCGGCTCGAAAATCGCGGCCCGCTTGCCATTGACATTGCTCCTTTTCATTGTCGCAGAAGAAACCGAAAAACGTCAACCGATTTTGCGAATGTCGATGCGGTTTTTTCGACGATTGAAACGCAGAAGGCTGATGGATCGGAA
>JAFGGR010000090.1 GCA_016930475.1 Clostridiales bacterium
CAACGGCGTTTTTGTTCAGAAGGGTTCGACCGTCAATGCGGGCGATCCTTTGGTAGCATTTGCATAAATGCCACGGAGAGGATGAAAGAATGGTTAAAATAACAGAGACAATTCTTCGCGACGCGCATCAGTCATTGATCGCGACGAGAATGACCTATGAGGAAATGGAGCCGATGCTGGCGGATCTGGATAAGGTCGGCTACAACGCCTTGGAATGCTGGGGCGGGGCGACCTTCGACGCTTGTGTCCGCTTCCTGAATGAAGATCCTTGGGACCGTCTGAGAAAGATCCGGAAGGCTTGCCCCAATACAAGTCTTCAGATGCTCCTGCGCGGACAGAACCTTCTGGGGTACAAGCATTATGCCGACGATGTCGTCGATTATTTTGTTCAGAAATCGATCGCGAACGGAATCGATATTGTCCGTATTTTCGACGCTCTGAACGATTACAGGAATATCGAGCGGGCCGTAAAGGCAACCAAGAGGGAAGGCGGCAAGGTTCAAGCCGCCGTGGCCTATACGACGAGCCCGTTCCACTCGAGCGAAGTTTTCGCAAAGGATGCCAAGCGCCTCGAAGATATGGGCGCGGACTCCATTTGCATCAAGGATATGTCCGGGTTGCTTCTGCCTTATGAGGCGTTCGAGCTGGTCACCGCGATCAAGAAAGCGGTCAAGATCCCGATCGAGATGCACACGCACTACACATCCGGCTCCGGGTCGATGACATACCTGAAGTCAATCGAAGCCGGCGCAGACATCGTGAACTGCGCGCTGTCGCCCTTGGCGATGGGAACATCCCAGCCGCCGACCGAGCCGTTGGTCGCGGCGCTCAAGGGAACGCCTTATGACACCGGCCTGGACCTCGATCTTCTTTCGAAAATTTCGGAATATGCGATTACCCTTCGCGAAAAATACCTCGCGTCGGGACTTCTGAACCCGAAGGTTCTGGGCGTCGATGTCAACGCGCTGAAGTATCAGGTCCCCGGCGGAATGCTGAGCAATCTGGTTTCTCAACTCAAGCAGGCAGGCAAAGAGGACCAGCTGAACGCCGTCTTGAATGAGGTTCCGCGTGTCCGGGAGGATTTCGGCTTCCCGCCGCTCGTGACACCTTCCTCTCAGATCGTCGGTACACAGGCCGTGATGAATGTCATCACCGGAGAGCGCTATAAGATGGTTCCCAAGGAGTCGAAGGCTCTCGTTCGCGGGGAGTACGGCAAGACGCCGGCCCCGATATCCGAAGCGATCACCAGGAAAATACTCGGAGACGAGCCGCAGATCACCTGTCGCCCGGCCGACAATATCGAGCCGGAGCTCGAGAATGTCCGGTCTCAGATGTCCGAATACATCGAGCAGGAAGAGGATGTCCTCACTTGGGCGATGTTCCCGCAGGTCGCCGAGAAGTTCTTTAAGGAACGACGCGCGCGTCTCCATGGGATCGACGACAAAGTCGGAAGTTTCGACGGGGCGTACCAGCCGGTATAGAGCATTGAGATTCATTCCCGCAAAACAAAGAAATGAAAGTTTTCGTCAGAAGACTTTCATTTCTGCTTATATTTGCGTTATTCCGTGTATAATTGAATTGTTTGAATATTTTTAATCGGAGGGCTTTGGTGAATGCAACAGTTTGATGCCGGACATGAATCCCAAAAGTACTCGGGTCTGGTAGAGCGAATCGAAGCTGAGATGCCTCAGATGAGTAAGGGACAGAAATCGATCGCCCGTTTTATTCTTTCGGACTACGAGCGTGCGGCATACATGACCGCCGCCAAGATCGGCGAACAGACCGGAGTGTCCGAATCGACAGTGGTTCGTTTTACGATGGAACTCGGTTATGACGGTTATCCGCATTTCCAAAAATTGCTTCAGGAAGAACTCAAAGAAAAACTCACCTATCTGCAACGGCTCAATGCCTCCAAACGTTACGAGGGTGATGCTCAAGTATTGAAATCGATCATGCAGACCGACATCGAGAACCTGAAGCACACGATGGAAATGGCGGATACCGATGCGTTCAGCAAAGCCGTTCAGATGATCCTTACGGCAAGAAAGATTTATTTGATCGGCCTCCGGAGCTCTTCTCCTCTTTCATCGTTTATGCACTTCTATTTCACGTTGCTTTTCGATGATGTGCGGCATATTCACACGAGCAGTGCGAACGAAGTATTCGAGCAGGTGCTTCCCATCGGTCCGGGGGACCTGATCATCGGAATCAGTTTTCCTCGCTACTCTTCGCGTACCATTCAATCGATCAAATACGCCCGGCAGCGTGGCGCCGGTGTCTTGGCGATCACTGACAAGCCCGATTCGCCGCTTTCGGATAACGCGGATGTCGCACTCTACGCCCGGTCGGAGATGGCTTCATTCGTCGACTCGCTCACATCGCCGCTTTCGGTGATCAACGCACTGATCGTCGCGGTCGGTATCCACCGCAGAGAGCATATCGAGCAGACCTTCGAAGCGCTTGAGAACCTTTGGGATGAGTACAAAGTATACGATAAGGGCAAGGACCGGATCACGATCATCCCGGAGCCTGATCTCGGTTTACAAGAATAAAGGACGGTAACATCATGAAAGAGAGCACCGCGGACAGTAAAATTACTGCTTCGTCTGCCATTAAGATCGCATTGACCATGACCCGGGAAGAGGAATCCGAACTCAAGAACAAACTTCTTGAGCAAAACATCCGGGCGGCTGCCGCAGATTTCGGAGGAGAATTTATCTCTTCGGTCTCCAAAATCATCGAGCGTTGTATCGTTGCCGCTCAGCGTGAGGGGATCATCACCAGTACGCATCTTGAAGAGGGTGCGCTGGCCGGTGCCGCCCGGGAAGCGATCTCCCAGATCACTTCGAAGGCGATCGGATTGAATGTCGGAGGAAAAATCGGAATCGCCCGATTTAACGACCACATCAGCGTTTGCATGTTTTTCGGCATTGGCCTATTACATCTAAACGAGATTGCCGTCGGACTCGGGCATCGTGCCATCTAGAGCATATTTATCGGATGCTGAGTTTGAAGAGGGAGAAAAGGATGGAGCATTTTCAGATCGCGATCGACGGACCTTCCGGTTCCGGTAAAAGCACGTTGGCGCGCTCCGTCGCCCGGACCTTGGGGATCCTCTATCTGGATACAGGGGCGATGTACCGTGCCTGCGGACTCAAGGCTCTGGACCTCGGGATCGACCCGAAGGATGAGCCGCGCATCTCCTCTATGCTCGAAAATCTGCGCCTCGACATCCTTTTCGAGCAAGGCAGTCAACGCGTTATCCTCGACGGCGAGGACGTCACGGAACGCATCCGGATGCCCGGTGTGTCCGTAGCCGCCTCCGACATTTCCAGTCTCAGACCTGTTCGCGAGCGAATGGTTCAGATGCAAAGGCAGATCGCCGGCAAGAGAAATGTCGTCTTGGACGGAAGAGATATCGGAAGTTACGTCTTGCCATCGGCTCCTTTTAAGTTTTTTCTGACGGCCGATCCCGAAGAACGTGCAAAAAGACGCCTGGAGGAGATGGCGGTTCGCGGCGTGATCGACCTGACCTTTGAAGCAGTCCTCGCCGACCTGAAATATCGTGATCATCAGGATTCCACACGGTCTTTTGCGCCTCTTGTAAGGACACCGGACGCTATCGTGATCGACACGACCTCGAATACGCCCGAAGAGACCCTTGCACAACTTCTCTCATATCTCCCGGAGGAAGTGAGATCCGGAAGCGGATCAGGCGATGCGTCATGATAATTACTTTAGCCCGATCCTCCGGTTTCTGTTTTGGTGTGGATAAAGCGGTTCGGACTGCGCAAGTCAACCTGGATAATCACCATCCTCTTCGACCGATATACATGCTCGGTGAAATTACACATAACGAGAAGGTGGTTTCCGACCTCTGCGCCAAGGGCATGATCCTTGTACACGCTACAGAGGAGATAGAGCCCGAAAGCACAGTGTTGATCCGTGCTCACGGCATAGCACCCGATGTAAGAAGTGAACTCGAGAAAAAAAATTGTGAGATCATCGATTGCACGTGTCCTTTTGTCACCAAAATCCATGCCATTGTTATGGAGAAGTCTAAAGAGGGCAGACCGATCCTGATCGCGGGAACTCCGGATCATCCGGAGGTCGTCGGAATCCGCGGGGAAGCGCAAGGCCGGGTCGATGTGATCGAGTCGGTGGAAGAACTGGAAGGCATGGAAATCGAGTCGAATACCGTATTAATTGCTCAAACGACCTTTTCAGCGAGCGAATTTCGTAAAATTCGCGATATTGTCAAGGAAAAAATTGCAAACGAACAGATTTTTGATACAATATGTAATACGACTGAAAACAGGCAGCGCGAAGCTTCGGCTCTCGCAGCCGGTTCCGATTGCATGATTGTGATCGGATCGGCGGCAAGCTCGAATACCCTGAAGCTTTTTGATGTTTGCAAAGAAAGTTGTACCAAGACGTTTCTTGTCAGTGACATCAAGGATCTCGAAAATATCCTGCCGGATCCGGTTTTTCAATTGGATGATTGTCGGGTCGGGGTCACTGCGGGAGCGTCAACACCAGATTGCATTATCAGGGAGGTTATCCGAACGATGAATGAGAACCAGGCTTCGGCCAATCAGGAACATTCCGAGTTTAATTTCGGAGATTATGTCGACAACATTCCGCAACTCAGAAAGAATGCGACGGTAAGGGGGGCTATTACTTCCGCAGATAATGAGTTCGTGTATGTTGATGTTCACGACAAATCCGAAGGAAGGATACCGCGTCACGAATTCCTCAGTGATCCCGATTTTGATCTGGATGCCGCCATTGCAGCGCACGAAGAAATCGAAGTGTATGTACGGAGTGTCAGAAACTCCGATATGGGCAAAGAGATCCTTCTTTCCAAGGCACATGTTGATTTCGGAAAGTACAAGGCGCAGGTAGAAGAAGCTTTCGAGAACAAGATCCCGGTCACGGTCAAGATCACCGGCGTCGTCAAGGACGGAGTGATCGCCAATTACGGAGGCGTGGATATTTATATACACCGCACGCAGTTGGACTTGGTTACCGTAGATGATTTGGATTCTTATCGCGGCAAGTCGGTAGAAATTCTTGTGACCCAGTACGATCCGGACAAGCGTCGCTTGCGCGTTTCCGGATCAAGACGCGCACTTCTGAATATGATGCGCAAAGAAAAGGCTTCCGAGGTATGGGATACGATCGAGGTTGGCGCAAGGTATGACGGAATTGTCAGAAGTCTTACCGATTTCGGTGCGTTCGTAGACATCGGAGGGGTGGACGGATTGGTCCATGTTTCCGAATTGTCATGGAACCGCATCCGTCATCCGTCCGAAATCGTTTCAGTGGGTGATCAGATCAGCGTATATGTTAAGGACTTCGACCCCGAGAAGAAGAGGATTTCTCTTGGCTACAAGAAGGTTGAAGATGATCCGTATCACAACGTTGAGGAGCGCTTTCCAATCGGAACCATCATTCACGGCAAGGTCGTCCGGATGTTCCAGTTTGGCGCTTTTATCGAGTTGGAGTCGGGACTGGATGCCTTGTGTCACGTTTCTCAAATTTCAAATGTTCGTCTCTCAAAGCCCGAGGATGTCCTTTCCGAAGGGATGGAGGTCGTTGCGAGAGTACTGGATGTGAATAATGATACCAGAAGGATCAGTGTCAGCATCAAGGAAGTCGAACCGATCGATCCCGATTACGCAGATGAGGAGCCATCCTCAGAGCCTTCGATCGATGAAGCGAAGAAGCCGGATGCAACTGTTGTGGAAGAGGATGTGCCTACTGAGGCCGCTGCCGACGAGTCAGTAGCCGTGGAAGAAGAGCCGGCCGTAGTCGAAGCAACAGAAACTGAAACAACCGAAGCCGAACCGGCCGTAGCCGAAGAAACAGAAGTTGAAACAGTGGAAGCCGAACCGGCCGTAGCTGAAGAAACAGTCGTTGATGCAACAGAAGCCGCAGCTGAAGCGATACCGGAGACGGTCGTCGATCCTGCCGATTCCGAATCGACAGAGCCGGATAAGGCGGATTGATCGACAATAGTAAGTCGTGCTTCGTCAACGAGCCTTGCGGCGATTCATGCGGTAAGGCTCTTGACATGTCTTAATAATTCCTGTCAATAATTGGGCGGACGGGAGAAGGATATTGAACGACAAGCTACTTCTGAACGAAAAGCGAAAAACGCTTCTCACGTACCTGTGTTCTTTTTTTCTGCCCGCATTCATCATGCTTTTTGCGTTCCTGACGATCGGGGTCTTTTGGGGAGGTCCCAAAAGCACCCTGCTCGTCGACGGGAAGTTGCAGTATGTTTCTTTTTTTTCGGACTATGCGCGTCAGCTGAAAAATTTCGATCCGCCTTTTTTTTCCCGTTACTTCGGACCGGGTCTGAGTTTTTTCGGGACTTGGGCATATTACCTTTCCAGTCCGGTCAATCTGATTCTGGTCTTGTTTCCCGAGTCGAGGTTACTGGATGCGATCTATTTGATCACTCTGATCAAGATCGGATTATGCGGACTTTCCTTCAACGTCTTTGTTCAAAGAGGGCTAAGGATCCGAAACCTTTCGTCGCTTTTGTTTTCGACGGCATACGCACTTTGCGGCACCGTCATTTACAACGCGGACAACCTTCAATGGCTGGATGGGATCATTTGGCTTCCGATCCTTGTTTTGGGGATCGAACGGATCTATGAGCGAGGGCGTTGCGCGTATTTGCCCTTTGTACTCACAATTCTCATCGTTTCAAACTTCTATTCCGCCGTGTTATGCGCGCCGTTTTGCGTGCTCTATGTCATCTATGTCATGGTTCGTTCTTCCCGGGACGGGTTTGTCGGGAAAAGAGGCGTTTTTTTCATAAGGGTATTGAGTTCGGCGTTTCTCGGTGTAGGAATGGCGGCGATCGTATTGGTTCCCGCATACTATTCACTTCACAGCGATATGAATTTAATCGGTCAGAGTTTCCCTAAGCTCGAACGATCCGCCAATCCGTTGATATCGATAGCGGAGATGACGTTTGCGCGAAAAGGATATATCTACTATGAAGGTCACCCAAAGATTTACAGCGGTCTTTTGGCGCTTGTTCTGATCCCGCTTTTCGCTCGGGCGAAAAACATCCCGGGAAGGTATAAGTGGCTCTCTTTTGGTTTTCTCATGCTCCTGTTTGTTGTTTTCCATATTTCGTCTCTGAATTTTTTGTTCCACGGGTTGGATTATGTCAGTTGGTATCCGTTTCGGTACGCGTTTATATTTTCCTTTTTGCTCATAAAGATGGGGGCGGAGGGATATCGGGACGGAGGTTTCCGTTACGGTCAGGATAAGAAATATTTCATCATTATCCTGACGGGATTTGTCGTTTTCTATATGTTGCCGATTGGTTTATACGGTTTGCCGGACAACAGGATCATTTCATTGGTCATATTTCTGATGAATGTGTTCTTCATTATTTTTTACGTGGTTTTGCTTGATAAGAAAAAGCGGGTCCCTCTGTTTTTACTCCTTGTATTTGCGGTCGAATTGTTTTTCAATACGGCATACATTGAAAAAAACGTGGATGAATACGCGCATTATAGTTCTTACAACGACTGGATAAACAGGAGCGATCAGATCCGGAGAATCGCGACAGAGAATGAGAGTGGCGATGGCGCGGACCGAATCGCTCTTCGCACGGACACATTATCCGCAAATGACCCTGCGCTTTTAGGGATCGAGGGGATTGATTATTTTTCTTCTATGGGGAAATCGGGCATGACACATACGCTTCAAAAAATGGGGTACATACAGTACATTTCTCATATCTGTGATGTGTCCGACAACGGAGGAACAATACTTTCCGATGCTCTTCTTTCGATATCCGGTGAGATCGTTGAGAATTCCCCCGTCGGTCGAACGCCTTATCTACCGTCGCTCTTTCCGTCTCGGCACCTGACAGTGAGAGATTCCGCCTACGAGCCGATCTTTATTAAACATCAAGTTGCGTTGCCGAGGGCATTCTGCGTCAACGACGATATTTTGAAATTCGATTCGGAGCAAGCGCGATCGGGACCGATGGAGTACAATGATCAGCTTTTATCCCATATGCTCGGTCATCCGGTCAATACTTCGGCAGAGCTTTCCGCGGTTGCCGGCTTCGTTAACGCGACGCTCCATACCACACCCGGAGGATGGGATGTCTATATCCCCGAAGACCCGAATCAGTATTCGTCGATCACGATCGAAATAACAGGTCAGGGCGAGCGTGTACCGATCTATTTGTATTGCGAACTGGTGATAAAAGAGGATCCGAACAACGATTCGGATATTTCTTTCAACGTTGAAAACGAAGGAGGATCGTTCTGCGTCAAAGCGTACGACCCGACTGATTCCGTTGTTTTTCTTTCGATCGGAGCATATCCTGAAGGGTCTCCGGTCCGCGTGACAATTCCGTTTATCTATTGTGCGCCGGCATTTCGCTATCTTCGTTTTTTTTCTCAGAGCGAAGCGGAAGTGCAACGCGCGGTCGCGCCTCTTCTGGATGATCCGGTTGATTTCAGATGGACGGATCCCGACTCTTTTTGTTTGAAAAGCCGGAGCGAGACACCACAAATCATATTTATCTCCATCCCTCATGATTCGGGGTGGCATGCCGAGATTGACGGAAAACCGGAAGAAATTCTTGATCTGGCCGGTGGGTTTATGGGGATTCGCGTTCCTGCCGGGGAACATGAGACGGACTTTTCTTTTTTCCCGGAAGGCCTCCGTGCCGGGTTTATCATCAGCGCATTCTTTCTTGCTGCGACAGCTGCGTGGCTCCTCGTTCGACGACACAAACACTCCGATTTGGGAGGGAAAGCGGAGAAGCAACAGACAGAAAAGAAATAGAAAAGGAATTATTCATCGGACGAAAGCGCTGATAACGCCTGTTATAAAGGCTTTTAACGTGCGGGAAGATGTGCGTTGAGTGTCCGAAATGTTACTTTTTCGTGGCATGACTTTATCAAACGGTAAAAAAAGGTTATAATACGACTAGTTATCAGGATTAACATTATACACAGATCATTTTTTGCGCGATGAATCGCGCCGGAGGTTTTGTGAAGTCATACAGAAATACATCCTTTGTGAAGAAGCAGAAGCGCTTTAACATAGGAAGAATTTTCTTGCGTTTCGGTTCGCTGATATTAGGTTCTCTTTTTATCACCGCGCTCATTCCGGTATTCAGTGCCGGAAAGTCCGGGGATGTTTCTTTGCAGGTTCCGGCCGGACAAGAGCCTTTCGCGACCGACTATTTATCCGTTGCGAACCAGGATTACCTCAGTGCTCGCAACTATGAGCCCGAACTTGTGCCGGAAGACGTTCTGATGGAGCTTTCGACTCTATCATTCGAACTGCCGGTAGAGAGCGTCAGTGACAATGCTCTTCTTGAGCAGAATACCTTTGAAATTACCGAGCAATTGGATGATCAAGGCATACCCGAAGAACTATTGGCTCTGTCCGAATTTGAGTTGGACAGCACCACGGTTTATGTATGCGTCAACGACGCGAATATACGATCGGGACCATCCGGTTCCGACGAGGTCATCGGCAAGGTGTATTACTCAAACCGATTGAAGAGAGTGGGAATCGGATCCGCTTGGAGTCGCGTACAAATCGACGATGTCAGTGAGGGATATGTTCTTTCTTCTCTGATTACGACATCATTCATCGCTACGCCGACGCCGACACCGAGCCCGACGCCAACACCGACTCCGAAGCCTCAGATCACGGAATCGTCGGCTTCGGGTACATACTATGCCAAGGGTCAGTTGAATGTGCGTTCCGGTCCCGGTACGAACTATACACTCCTCAAGACTCTGTCGGCGGGAGATCCGGTAGAGGTTGTCGCAAGAACGAGTAACGGATGGTTCAAGACAGTGGTAGGCTCGTATGTGTTGGCCAGCCTGGTGACTTCAACGAAGCCCGGTTCCGGCAATCCTTCCGGTTCTACTACACCTGCTCCGGCAGTAACTCCGGCGGATCCCTCGACTTCTGACATTGCTACCTATGCGCAATCTTTCATCGGTGTTCCTTACGTCTGGGCGGGAAGTTCAACCAGTGGAATGGACTGCTCCGGGTTTGTATCTTATGTATATGCTAACTACTACAACATGTATCTGCCTCACCAATCCGCGAAAATCGAAGCCTTAGGCACACCGGTATCGGAATCGGATATGCAACCCGGTGACGTGATTTGTTACAGTTACGGCGGTTCGGTCTGTGACCATGTGGCGCTGTATATCGGCGGAGGATTGATCGTTCACGCGTCCAGCCGGAACGGAAAGGTTGTTCTTGCTTACTTCTCCATGTCAAGCGTCACGTCCATCAGACGTTTCATTTAGCTCCAAGAATTCAACCTTCGGAGAGTCGTACGATTTGAAATGAAAAGACCGGCACCGATCCACTCAGGGATCGGTGCCGGTCTTTATTGCTTCGTGAATAAGATCGATCATTTACTATACTATTCGCACAAAGCGGTAAGTGCGTCCCGGTAAAGATCGACGGACGCGAGTAGAGATTTTTCGGAACAGGATTCGTTTTTCTGGTGCATCCGATCTTCCTCCCAGGGAAAGCGCGGGCCGAATGCGACGATCCCCGGTACGGAACGTGCGTATGTTCCGCCGCCGATCGCGATCGGATCAGCGGAGCGATATGCTTCCGGAACATTGGATT
This sequence comes from Clostridiales bacterium, assembly GCA_016930475.1. Taxonomy (GTDB): domain Bacteria; phylum Bacillota; class Clostridia; order Saccharofermentanales; family Saccharofermentanaceae; genus JAAYCT01. Next base: position 10,657 of record JAFGGR010000090.1, read on the forward strand.
CGTCAGGATATGATGCCTTATATGCAATCGGAATGTGTTTCTCGTAAGCAGAGCGCAGTGCGACCATGGCCGTTGATTGGGGATCCGTAAACAGAGGCGGAAGACGGTCAACCATCTCAGCGGCCAGGCCAAATTCCGAAGCCTTCCCGGACACTTCTTTAAAAACAGCATCTCCGTCGCTCTTTACCGGATAACGAATGTCGATTCCGACCGAGGATTCTTCGCGAGAAATCCGAATCATGCCCGTGTTGATGGTCAAACTTCCGGAGATATCCGGTTTTGCGACGGTGATCAGATTCTTCAAGTCCTCATTCAGAACCGAATATCGAAGCAGAAAATCAAATACAGGATTCGTACCGGCGATCGATTCGGAGCGCGCGAATACGGCCTTGATAATTGCGTTATCACCCTTTTCGGGAGTCGAAGCATGAGCCTGGGTCCCTAAGGTGGATGATATTATGCCGGTTTGAAGATCCGTTATCGAGCAGGACGAGGGAACCATGTTGTACGCGTCGCCTCCGATTGCTTTGATATCAGACGAGCCGGGGCCGCTTAAACGAATCTGCAGGATTCCTTTCTCTGCGTATATTGCCGGAAAAGAAGCATCCGGTGTGAAGCCGGTGTCGGGAAGCTCCGCGACCTTGACGTAATGCCTCATACAATCACACCCGTGCTCTTCATCCAAGCCGAAGATCAGTCGGATCCTGCAAGAAGGCTGATATCCGCTCTCCTTCAGACGCAATAAAGCAAACAGGGAACAGACCGCAGGGCCCTTATTGTCCGTGATTCCGCGGCCGATGAGTTGTCCGTCTTTAATGACCAGCGAAAAAGGATCGCTGTCCCAACCCCCTCCGGGCGGAACGACATCCAAGTGGGACAAAACGGCGACCATCTTTTCACCGGCGCCCCATTGTGCGTATCCTACACGATTGTCGAGGTTTGCGACGCTTAGTCCGTTCGCTGCGGCGTACCGAAGGATACAATCGAGTGCCTGAAGCGTGGCGGTGCCATAGGGGGCTTCGGCGGTCGGCTCTGACTTAACGCTCGGGATCGACAACAAATCGGATAATACTTTTCGAAAATCTAACTCGCTAAAGGGATCGATCTTATATTTGTCCATGCTTCCTCCGGATGATAGTGTTTGACATATCTTATCATTTTAAGGGGTTTTCGGGTAGGTGAATGCGATCATGTCGAGTATGAACTTTTTGATTTTGCGGGACTTGATTAATCATGCGCCTCATGGTAGTATCGAAAGGCTAAAATAAACACACGAGGCTGTCCTTTTGTGCCGCAAGGCTCGGTTTGCACTCGTGGAAGAGAAACAGGAGGATTATATCATGCCGGTCATTTCTATGAAACAGCTCCTTGAAGCGGGTGTTCATTTCGGACATCAGACACGCCGTTGGAATCCCAAGATGGCGGAATTCATTTACACGGAGCGCAACGGAATCCACATTATCGATCTTCAGAAAACGGTTCGTAAAGCGGATGAGGCATACATGTTTATGCGTCAGGTCGCCATGGACGGCGGTTATGTATTATTCGTCGGTACCAAGAAGCAGGCGCAAGAGTCCATCGCGGATGAAGCGAACCGCTGCGGAATGTTCTTTATGAACAATCGCTGGCTCGGTGGAACGCTGACGAACTTTACTACGATCAGAAGAAGAATCGGACGTTTGAACGAACTTCGCAGAATGGCCGAGGACGGTTCTTTTGACTTAAGGACAAAGAAGGAAGTTGCTAAGCTTCGGTTGGAAACGGAAAAACTCGAGAAGAACCTCGGCGGTATTCAGTCAATGAACAGACTGCCGGCGGTCCTATTTATCGTTGATATCAAGAAAGAGCACCTGGCGGTCGCGGAAGCGAGAAGACTGGGTATTCCGATCATCGCTATTGTTGACACGAATTGTGATCCGGAAGAGGTCGATTATGTGATTCCCGGAAACGACGACGCGATCCGTGCGGTGAAATTGATTGCCGGACGTATGGCTGATGCGGTCATCGAAGCCAAACAGGGCGAGCAGTTTGATGAAGGCAAAGATGACAAAGAAGTGATCGAGTCGGTTCCTGAAGTTACGGGCGAAGAAGCCGAGGTCCCTGAAGTTGCTGGGGTGGTTTTTGAAACCATCGCAGAGGAAGCTCCTGTCGTCGCGGAGGAAGCTCCTGTCGTCGCGGAGGAAGCTCCTGCTGTCGCAGAGGAAGCTCCTGTCGTCGCAGAGGAAGCTGCTGTCGTTACAGAGGAAGCATAAGTATTGCACAAGCATTAATCCTTTGGGATTTGAATAGATAGTTGGAGGTAAAAATATGGCTGAAGTAACGGCATCACAGGTTAAGGAACTCCGCGAGATGACGGGCTCCGGAATCATGGATTGTAAGAGAGCCCTTATCGAGTGTGAGGGTAACACGGATAAAGCAGTTGCATGGCTTCGTGAGAAGGGCATTGCGTCTGCGGCAAAGAAGGCAGGAAGAATTGCGGCGGAGGGAATCGTGGATTCTTATATTCACGCCGGCGGACGCATCGGGGTCTTGGTTGAAGTGAACATCGAGACCGACTTTGCTGCTAAGAACGAGATGTTCCGGTCCTTTGTGCACGATATCGGTATGCAAATCGCAGCGGCGCACCCCAGGTGGGTATCCCGCGAAGATGTTCCGGAGTCAGAAATTGCAAAGGAGAAGGAAATCATTCGCAACAAAGCACTGAATGACGGCAAACCGGAGAAGATCCTCGACAAGATCGTCGAGGGATCCATCGCGAAGTTCTTCAAGGAGAACTGTCTTTTAGAGCAGGAATATGTCAAGGATGATTCTAAGACCATCGAGATCCTGCTGAAGGAAATGATTGCAGCGATCGGTGAGAATGTTTCGATCCGCCGATTTACACGCTATGAAATGGGTGAGGGTCTGGCAAAGAGAGAAGACAATTTTGCGGAAGAGGTCATGAATCAAATCAAGTCCTAGAACGCGATTACGCATGCTTCCGGTCCCCCTCGCGGGAGAAGGCGGAAGCATTGCCGCTAACGGGAGTTTCACATTAAATCTTTGAAGTCGCCACGATTTTGATCGCGGCGACTTTTATTTATCGGCATTAACGTATAGAATGTAAGAGGTTTGAATTGGATGTCGGAGGTGACAAATGGATAAACCGGTATATAACAGGATCCTTCTTAAGGTAAGCGGCGAAGCGCTGGCCGGTGAAAGAAAGTTTGGCATTGACGATACCGTTCTCAAATCGATGAGCCAAATGATCAAGAAAGTCGCCGATACCGGGGTTGAAGTTGCCGTCGTCGTCGGCGGAGGCAACTTCTGGAGAGGACGAACGAGCGGAATGATGGATCGCGTGACGGCGGATCATATCGGAATGCTGGCCACAATGATGAATTCGCTGGCTCTGTCTGACGCTTTGGAACAAGCCGGAGTCGTTACTCGAGTGCTGTCTGCCGTCGAGATTCGCCAGATGGCCGAGCCGTATATCCGTAAGCGCGCTATTCGCCACCTTGAGAAGAAGCGCGTTGTCATTTTCGCTTGCGGAACCGGAAACCCGTTTTTTTCAACGGATACGGGAGCAGCGTTACGCGCGGCCGAGATCGAAGCGGATATTTTTTGCAAAGCGACCATGGTCGACGGTGTCTACGATAAGGATCCGAATAAATACCCGGATGCGAAGCGCTTTGACCGCGTTACGCATGACGATATTTTAAAGTTCGATCTGAAGGTCATGGACGCGACGGCTGCGGCGCTCTGCCGGGATAACAGAACGGCGATCGTGGTTTTTTCGATGGAAGACCCTGAGAATATTTATCGGATCGTATTTGGCGAGAATATCGGCACACTGGTAAGATAGCGCAAAGGAAACAGTTAGAAACGGAGGTGCAGAAATGCAAATGATCAGTAAAGAGGATTACGATCAGTACGAAGATCGTATGAAGAAGACGATTCACAGTATTCATGAGAATTTTAACTCCTTGCGGGCAGGACGCGCTAATCCGCACGTCCTGGACCGGATCACGGTCGAGTATTACGGCACGCCATCACCACTCAATACGGTTGCCAATATTCAGGTGCCCGAACCGAGAATGATCACATTAACACCATGGGATCCGTCTTTGTTACGCGATATCGAGCGCGCGATCCAGGCATCGGATCTGGGCATCAATCCTTCGAACGACGGTAAAATGATTCGCCTTCTTTTCCCGGTTTTGTCGGAGGAGAGAAGACGGGATCTGGTAAAAAGCGTCCACGTATATGGCGAGGAGGCAAAAGTCGCGTTGAGAAACATCAGGAGAGACGGGATCGAGAAGTTTCGCGCGCTGAATAAGAAGAAGGAACTCACCGATGACGATTTGAAAGACTTCGAGGAAAAAATCCAGAAACTGACCGATAAATACGTCAAGGAAATCGAGAATCTCTGCACGGATAAGGAAAATGATCTCATGGAGATCTGACCTCCTTATATGATTTTACCGACCTCTGCGGCGGGCGGATCTGCCCGCCGTTTTGTCGAGATTATGGAGCGATATGCTATGGGAACAGCC